>DATMXZ010000071.1:0-2209 GCA_035561235.1 Ignavibacteria bacterium | reverse complement strand
ATAAAAAAGCCCCTTATAAAGGGGCTTTTGTTTTTAAAATAAAACTCGAGTTCTATCTTCCTACCGAATCAAGATGCTCTTTCTTCGCCATTAACTGCTCTTTGGTTTCCTGATGATCCGGGTCCGGGATTATTGCTTCCGTCGGACAGGCGGGGATACACTGAGGCTCATCGTGAAAACCAACGCATTCGGTGCATTTGTCCGGAACAATATATGTATGCTCTTCGGAAATCGCAGGATGTGACTCACCGCCGACAACCCATTCTTTTCCCGCTTCATAAATTGCTTCATTCGGGCATTCTGCCTCGCAGGCGCCGCAAGCAATGCATTCTTCTGTTATCTTTACTGACAAAGTATATTACTCCTTATTTTAGTTTACATTGTGATATAATTTAAGTATAATATTTTATAAAATGAATGCAAAATTTTTTGGCGATAACGGATGGAACGTGGTTTTATGCCCGAATAACACGCTGAAAAATCAGCAATATAAATTTACAGGAACATTAATTTCATCCGCAAGTAAAAAGAATAAACAAGCATATCGAATGAAGAGAATAATTTTTGTTTTAGCAATTCTTTCGGCGTTGACCTTCTCCGCGCCGGCGCAGGTAAATCATTCCTTCGGAATTTCAATCGGAACGACTTTCGGCTCATACGCGGGTGCAGATTTCGGAAGCACTTATGCTTTCACTTTTCCGCAATCGCGTTACAACGACTCATACAACTACAACAATTATTATTACGGCGATTATTATGACGGACGCGATATGTACAGTCCGATTATCCTCGACCTCGGAATGGACTTCTACATAAACAATTACGCCGCAGTGAATCTCGAGTCTTCATTTATCTGGCATTACGCGGGCAAACCTGCCAGGAATTATGAAACAGGAATAGTAAACGGTAACGACTATATCGATAAATGGGATAACGCCGAACTGTTCGCCGTTCCTTTGTTCATCAATATGAAATTATTTCCTTTCGGAAAACAAAAATCGGCATTCTACATAACAGGCGGTTACGGTTTACAGTACACATCGGAATCCGTTGACAGAATAAGGGAAGAATACGGATACAATTACGAATATCCCGATTACAGTTACCTTATCGGATACTCTTCTTCGAAGAAATGGCTTAGCGGAGTGAAAGCGGGAATCGGATTGCAGTTTCCCTTGTCGCCTTATGCTACCGCGGAAGCGGAATTGAAGGTCACAAACTTTTTCCCGAAACGCAACATTGCGTCGCCTCTTGCGATGAACACCACGACAAACATTACTTTTATAGGGCTGACAACAAGGGTGTATTTTAATTTCTGACATACACATACCTGATACGCCGCGGCAAATAGAAACAATAATACGCTCACGCGGCGTTTATTCCATTCGGAATTTTTACAGCAGCAAATTCGTTCTCGAATACAAAACAACAAGATGAAAAGAATAATAGTTTTATTGTTTGTAATGATTACGGCGGTCGCGGCAAGAGCGCAGATTGTGACCGAAAACGTAACTTATGATGACGGCGGCGTCCTTCTCCTGGGTTATATCGCCTACGATGAATCCATACAGAATAAAAAGCCCGCAGTCATAATCGTTCACGACTGGATGGGCATAGGCGAGTTCGCGAAAGAAAAGGCGGAAGCAATCGCGAAACTTGGTTACGTCGGTTTTGCCGTCGATATTTACGGCATAGATTCCCGCCCTAAAAACACTCAGGAAGCGGGCAAACTCGCGGGCACTTATAAGAACGACAGAAACCTTATGCGAAAAAGAATTAACATCGCTTTTGATGAAATTAAGAAAAAGAACTATGTCAATCCGGACAGAATAGCGGTGATGGGATACTGCTTCGGCGGCACCGTCGCGCTCGAACTCGCACGAAGCGGCGCGGATGTAAAAGGAACCGTTTCGTTCCACGGAGGTCTCGACACTCCCTATCCGAAGGATGCGAAGAATATCAAAGGAAAAGTTCTTGTTCTTCACGGCGGAGACGACCCGTTTGTCCCGCGCGAACAGGTATCCGCTTTTGAAAAGGAGATGAATGACGCCGGAGTAGATTACCAGTTGTTCATATACAGCGGCGCGGTTCACAGTTTCACAAATCCCGCCGCGGGCAACGATAACTCAAAAGGCGCTGCGTATAACGAAAAAGCCGACAAACGCTCCTGGGAAGCGATGAAGACGTTCTTTAAGGAAATATTCTGAAG
>DATMXZ010000070.1:0-5333 GCA_035561235.1 Ignavibacteria bacterium | reverse complement strand
TTCCTTACAGTTGTTTACTTGCTGAATATTAACCATGGAAAAGGATTATCAATGAAAGAAGTTTTCGCAAATTCCGATTTGCGGCAAAATGACTAAATACTTCGTTTGTAATATCTGAGAATATACTTCAACCGATTTATAAAAAATTTAGGAACGAATGCGTATATGTACTGCAGGGAATGTAATGTTAGCCCTATTCTGTAATGAGGATAGTTATATTTGTAAGATTTTATTATTCCGATTTCGGTTGATGCAATAAGCCGTTGATATTCGCTGTTCTCGTTCAGTGATATATTTAAATCGCTTTCAAGTGAATCAGTAAAAAACAACGGGAAATTATAAAATTTGCCGGTAGTTCCTAGATTCAGGAATAACTCCCAGTCCTCGCACACGGGCATTATCTTGTAGTTGCCGATTCTTTCCGCCGCGTCTTTTCTGAATATTACTGTAGTATGCTCGAACGGACATGAAATCAGAGATTTTTTTCTGATCTCGTTGTCGTCCCTTGTCTTAAGTATCTCGTACATTATGCGTCCGTTGCAGTCAACCATTCTCTGCCCGCCGCCTGTCAGAACATATTCGTTGTTCTTTTCCATAAATTCCGTCTGCAGGCTGATTTTTTCTTTCTCGCTCCATATGTCGTCATCATCAAGTCTTGCAATGTATTTTCCTTTTGACACAGCAATACCTAAATTCAAATATTCCGAAATTCCCGGGAAACTGCTTTTGGTTGTTCTCACCGGATGGGTTCTTTTGTCGTGTGTTGATAAATCCATCAGGTATTCCTCGGTGCCGTCTGATGATTCATTGTAAACAACCATGAGTTCCCAATCCTGTAAAGATTGTTCGTACACGCTGCTGACAGCCTTTTTCAACAACTCTAACCTGTTGTGAGTCGGCAATATTATACTTACAAGGGGCATTCAATTTGGCATATATCTGTATAAAAAGAGATATCCTGAAGACTCAGGATATCTCACGTTTTTTCAAATAAAAATATTAATTAAATCTCTTATTCACTTCCTGCATTATCGCAATAGCAGCCTCGGGAATCTTCGTGCCCGGGCCGAATATCGCCGCCGCTCCGTGTTCGTAAAGGAATTCGTAATCCTGAGCGGGAATGACACCTCCTACTATTACAATGA
The DNA here is from genome assembly GCA_035561235.1 of Ignavibacteria bacterium. GTDB lineage: Bacteria > Bacteroidota > Ignavibacteria > Tepidaquicellales > Tepidaquicellaceae > CAIKZJ01. Next base: position 4,188 of record DATMXZ010000070.1, on the reverse strand, counting down.
TGTCCTCGCGCCCGAGTTTCTTCAATTCTTCTATCAACTGCGGCAACAGTGTCTTGTGCCCCGCCGCGAGAGAACTCATGCCGATAATGTGAACGTCGTTCTCGGCTGCCTGTCTGGCGGTTTCCTCGGGCGTCTGGAACAAAGGACCTACGTCAACGTCAAAACCCATATCCGCATAAGCGGTAGCGACAACTTTCGCGCCCCTGTCGTGTCCATCCTGACCCATCTTCGCTATCATGATTCTCGGCCTGCGCCCTTCCTTTTTCGCGAATTCGTCCGTAAGACGTTTCGCTTCTTTCACCTTGCTTTCTTCGTCGGATGAGTACTCCGAACTGTAAACGCCTGAAATTGTTCTTGTCACGGCCTGAAACCTCCCCCAGTTTTTTTCGAGTGCAAAAGATATTTCTCCAAGTGTCGCCCTGACCCTTGCAGCCTTTATTGAAAGGTCCAGCAGATTTCCTTCGCCTGATTCCGCGCATTTTGTCAGAGCGTCGAGTGCTGCGCGAACATCATCCTCGTTCCTTTTTGACTTCATTTCGTTGAGCCTTTTTATCTGCGAAAGCCTGACTGCTGTGTTATCGACTTCGAGAATTTCAATAGGCTCTTCCTTATCGAGACAGTATTTGTTCACGCCGACTATGGTTTCTCTGCCCGAATCAATCCGAGCCTGTCTTCTTGCGGACGCTTCTTCAATTCTTAATTTCGGAATTCCGGCTTCTATTGCCTTCGTCATTCCGCCGTAAGATTCGACTTCGAGTATGTGTTCCCAGCCTCTTTGTAGGAGTTCATTCGTAAGGCTCTCTACATAGTAAGAGCCACCCCACGGGTCGATTACCTTGCAGATTCCGGTCTCATCCTGAAGGTACAATTGCGTGTTCCTCGCTATGCGCGCGGAAAAATCCGTCGGCAAAGCGATTGCCTCGTCGAGTGAATTAGTATGAAGCGATTGAGTGTGACCGAGCGCCGCCGCCATCGCTTCGACGCAGGTCCTCACAACGTTATTGAACGGGTCCTGCTCCGTAAGACTCCATCCTGACGTTTGTGAATGGGTTCTAAGCGCCATCGATTTCGGGTTCTTCGGGTCGAACATCTTTATTAGTTTTGCCCAGATGACTCTCGCGGCGCGTAACTTTGAGACTTCCATGAAATAATTCATCCCTTCAGCCCAGAAAAATGACAACCTCGGTGCGAAAGTGTCAACGTCCATTCCCGCCTTTATACCCGTTCTGACGTATTCAAGACCGTCGGCAAGCGTATAAGCCATCTCAAGGTCTGCCGTTGCTCCCGCTTCCTGCATGTGATATCCCGATATGCTTATGCTGTTGAACTTAGGCATGTTCTGAGAAGTAAACTTGAAAATATCCGCGATGATTCTTATTGAAGGTTCCGGAGGATATATGTACGTGTTGCGAACCATGTATTCTTTAAGAATATCGTTCTGTATCGTGCCCGTTAATTGTTCCCACTTTACGCCCTGTTCTTCTGCCGCTACGATGTAGAACGCGAGCACAGGAAGAACGGCGCCGTTCATTGTCATCGATACCGACATTTTATCGAGCGGAATACCCGAGAAGAGAATTTTCATATCCTCAATCGAATCGATCGCCACGCCTGCCTTACCGACGTCGCCTACGACACGGTTATGGTCGGAGTCGTATCCCCTGTGAGTCGCAAGGTCGAAAGCGACAGAAAGTCCCATCTGACCGGCAGCGAGATTTCTTCTGTAAAAAGCATTGCTTTCTTCAGCCGTGGAAAAGCCCGCATACTGACGTACCGTCCACGGTCTCTGAACATACATCGTAGAATACGGACCTCTGAGAAACGGCGGTATTCCCGCGACGTATTCTATATGCTCGAGATTCTTTAAATCTTCTTTAGTATAAAGAGGTTTTACGTCTATCTGCTCCATTGTCTGCCAGACAAACTCCTGCGGAGTCTTGCCTGTCTCCTGCTTGAATTTTCTTTCCCATTCCTCTTTTGTTACTTTAGCGGAGGATAAGTTTAAATTCAGTTTTGAAAAATCCGGTTTCATATATGTTTTAATCTACTTTAAATTCGTTAAAAGATTCTTCAGTAACGTGTACACATCCGCGCCGAGATAAATGAAATCAAAGATGCCCGATTTCCTGTGCTCTTCGATTTGCTCCTTCGGATATCCCGCGAGTATGACCTTCATGTTCTTGTTTACGGCTTTCAGTGTTTTCATCAGCGCCGGTACGAGTTCGGGATAAGTGTCGTCTGTCGAGCATATGACTGTTATTTCCGCGCCTGTTTTGCCGGCTTCAGTCGCCGCTTCTTCAGGCGTCTCGAAACCTTTCGCGTATATCACGTCAAATCCTCCGACCTCAAAGAATCCTCTTGAGAAATCTGCTCTCGCTTTATGCTGCTTAACAGGTCCCATCGTCGCGAGGAAAACTTTAGGAAGGTGTCCTTTCTTATCCCTATAATCGAATGCGAGGTCTCTGAGTTCTTCGAAAATTTCAGACGCCCTGTGAATCTTGATTGTCTCCACGCTCAGGTTCGTGTCTTTCCTCGGCAGTGACTTACCAATCTCGCCAATCGTAGCGCCTTTCAAATACGCTTCAATCGCGAGTTCAACCGTATCGCTTGAATCGTCCGCTAGTTTCTGAAGTATTTCAAGAATACCGCTGTGCTTTTCGGTGCCGCCTTCGACCCTGAATTTTTTGATGTACTCGGAACGGATTTTATGAATCTCGTCCGCATTCGAACCTCTCGGTTCGGGTTTTTCCTCTTTAACATTCGCGTACATGTTGTTGCCGACGATGACGCTCTTTCTCTTTGCGTAATATTTCCTGCGGTCCGATGCGGTTTTTTCCACGCCGGATTGCGGAATATTCTTTTTTATCGCTTCCAGCATTCCGCCTTCCTTTTCAATCATATTAATCGCTTCCCACGCTTTCCTTGCAATCTCTTCAGTAAGCGCTTCAATATAATATGAACCGCCCGCCGGGTCAATGACGCTGTCTAAATGCGATTCTTCCTTTAAAATAATCTGAGTGTTTCTCGCAAGCCTCCTCGAAAATTCGTCGGGCTCGCCGAGAGACTCATCAAACGGACTTGTTTGAATGCTGTTTGCGCCTCCCGCGATTGCGGAAAACGCTTCGGTGGTAGTTCTCAGGAGATTTACGTATATATCATTGCGCGTCTGGTTGTACAGCGAACTCTTTCCGTGTATTGACACCGATTTCGAAGATTCACTCCCTCCGTATGCATCTATTATATTCGACCAGATTATTCTTGCCGCGCGGAGTTTAGCGACTTCCATGAAGTAAAAAGTCGAGATGCCGAAAGTCAGATTGAATTTTGTAGCGACTTCGTCTATCTTAAGCCCTTTTTCAAGCATCCTGTTTATGTAATCTATCGCGGTTGACATCACATAAGCAAGTTCCTGCACAGCGCTCGCGCCTGCGTTAACGTAATTGTACCCGTTGGAGCCGATTGTTTTTATATCCATTTCGTTTTCAATCGCCCATTTCGTTGTCTTGTACATGTCGTCAAACGCCGATTCAATATCGTGAGGCGGTTGTCCGCATTTCACAAGGCACGAATACGGGTCCGATAGAATACATCCTTTCAGTTCGGAAAAATTATTTTTCTTCACGTAAGCGGCTAACAATGAAAAATACGGAAGGGAACTGTAAACTGTCTCCGAGAACAGGTGGAATTTCTTAATGTCGATATTCCTGAAAATCTTTTCTACGTCGTTCATGCAGGAGATTGAAGTCCCGCCGATACCGACTTCGCCTGATTCCGACATGTCGGGGTCCCTTGAAAGCAGGGTTGCCTTGTCTGGTTTTATGTTTATTGATGTTTGCCCTCTCTCAAGGTCGTATATCAGCGCTTCATTGAGTTTCTCCGGTGTCGGAGTGCATATTTCCTGAGAAATATACCAGTTATTCCTGACGTATCCGTCGGGTTTGTTGCCCCTGACGAAATTAGTAAATCCGGGAAAATTATCCGTAAGGGGATTGTCTTTTATGTCATCTTTCGTGTAAATCGGCGCAAGGTCTATTCCTTCGTATGTTTTGGTTACTAATTTTTTCTCGAAGGGAACTCCTTTTAAATCTTTTTCTGCTGCTTTTTTCCATTCATCGAAAGACGTTCCGGGAAAGTCTTTTTTAAGGTCCGGTTTGTCTGAAAGTTTGCTCATTTGTAACGGATTGATTT
>DATMXZ010000069.1:0-11318 GCA_035561235.1 Ignavibacteria bacterium | reverse complement strand
TGGCTGCGGCAGTATTGGCCGTAATTTCATATTTTTTAAATAAATAATTCATCAGGCGCGGACGGAACCGGAGACACGGGATTTCTTCAGCGCGATAATTAAATTATTGTATGGATTCATTAGATAACACGAACATTACGGCTCCTCAAACGGAGACTAAATCCCTTGTCAGAACTTATAAGGGCGACGGCAAAAACGTCATTCTCGGAATCACGGGCACCAGCGGCGCGGTTTACGGTCTCAGGATATTGCGCGCGCTTATAATGAGTAATTACAACATTAACCTCATTATAACCGAGTACGCGCATTATAACATTTCGCGGGAATGCGGAATGGATCTCAATCAGGGCAATGTCCAGAGTTTTTTCCCTGAACTGATAATAAACAAATGCTCCGTCTCTTTCCACAGCAACCTAGACCTTAAGTCCGAAATTTTTTCATCGTCCTATAACGCACACGGAGTCATTGTCGCTCCCTGTTCGATGGATTATGTTTCTCAGATCGCCCACTCGGAAGCACAGAACCTTATAGTTAAATGCGCCGATCACGCACTGTCGTATTCGAAACCGCTCATCATCGTTCCCCGTGAAACGCCGCTTAACAGAATTCATCTCGATAATATGATTAGGATTATCGACGCGGGCGGCAAAATCGTGCCCGCTATGCCCGGCTTCGAAAATAATCCGAGGGATTTTAACGACCTGGCGGACTTCATCGCGGGAAAAGTCCTCGACGTCCTTAACTCGGGTGCAGCAGGGTAAAATTGCTCTTTGGTTTTGGTTTTCCTTATTGACTGATTCTTTTTATCTTTCATTGATATATTTACGGTGTGATTATTAGACTTGAGACTCTTATTATCAATATTGCTCAATATCGTTATTCTCTTTAATTCCGCTGGTTATCTCATTTTATATTACCAGTTGAAAAGCCATTTCAAATCAGATGCGAAAAAACAAATTGAAAGTTTTATACCGCTCGATAAACTGACACACATCACTGTAACTGCCGATGTTTTTGAAAATGGAAACGATGATTTCTTTTTCGTTGAACCGCACGAGTTCATTTATTTCGGGAATATGTACGATATCTGCGAATTTTCATATTCCGGAGATAAAGTTTCCATATTCGCGCTCCGTGACGATAAAGAAAATATGCTCGAAGAACTCTTTGCCCAGTTCTTTTCAAGAACCCTGAATGACGAGCATTCGGGCGTCTCATCTTTGATTAATTTGATTATCAAAGACGCGGGACTGCCGTCCGAATTCATTGTGGAAACGGTTTGCAACACTTTTCTGTGCTGCGACAAAATAAATTATACTCTGTTAAAAAACTTCTTCGACGTACCGACGCCTCCTCCTAAATATTCCGTATAGTTAAGTTACGTTATTCTAAAACCTAAATTAAACTATATGAGAAAATTACTATTAATCTTTTCGTTTGTTTTCGTTTTTGGTTTTGCTTTCGACTTGTATTCGCAAATCGATACTAACTTCTATGAAACGGAAGAAGTCGTTATTACTGGAACCAGAACGGAGAAAAAAATTATTGATATTCCCTATTCTGTCAACAGAATAGACCAGACTCAATGGCAGTCAACAAGAAAACAGGCGGTGAACGAAGTACTGAACTTTGTTCCGGGCGTTTTCTTCCAGTCAAGATACGGTAACCACGACGTCAGGATTTCTATCCGCGGTTTCGGCAGCCGCTCCAATACGGGCATCAGGGGCGTGAGAATACTGCTCGATGGCATTCCCGAATCGGAACCCGACGGACAGACAAGAATCGAAGCGATTGACTTTACTTCAATCGGAAAAATTGAGGTCGTTAAGGGAAACTCCTCCTCCCTTTATACAAACGCGCCGGGCGGCGTCATTAACTTCCTCTCCGATGTCGATTTCACGAAGAACTTCGCTGTAATCGATAACGATTTCGGCGAATTCGGCCTGATGAAAAACGGATTCAAAGTCGGTCTTAATTCAGGTAATACGAGATTCATGCTCACTTCGAGTTACGAAAATTACAAAGGATTCAGAGACCATAGCAACGAATACCAGACAAGAATTAACTCTACGTTGATTTCCGAAGTCAGTCCTAAAACAACTCTGAAGATCTTCGGCTACTATGTTAATGGCTTGATTAAACTTCCAGGTTCGCAGACTCTCGCCGAGTATAACGCCAATCCTTACGGAACTGACGCTACAACACTCGCAAGAGACCTGAAACGTATTACCAAGAAAGGAAGAATCGGTATTACTTACAATACACGCTTCGGCAAAGATGACGCGCACACGATTGAACTGACAGGTTACGGCACGATTAAGGACCTTGAAAGAACCGACAGTCGTTACAGAATATTCAGCAGAAGCGGTCTCGGTGGTTCGTTCAAATATATAAATCATGCCGTCATTGCCGACAGAAACAATGAATTCACGTTCGGCGGGGACCTGTTCTTCCAGGGCGGACCTATGAACTATTTTGACAACGTCAACGGTCAGAAGGGCGATATCTCGAAAGCGATACTCAATGAAAAACTTTCGAACGTCGGCTTCTATCTCCTCGATCAGTATAATCTGATTCCCGGAAAAATGGATTTCATGGTCTCTGCAAGATATGACAGGGTTAATTACATTTCCGAAGACTGGCAGAATACCAGTTCGGATACTACCAGAACTTTCGACAGACTTACACCGAAAGTCGCCTTTAATTTCAAACTGACTCCGAAAATCGCGTTGTACACGTCATTCGGCCTCGGTTTCGACACTCCGGCGAATAACGAACTCGACAACTTCCCGTCCTCGTCGAACGGCGGAAGAACAACAATAAACCCCGACCTTCAGGCGCAGTTGTCAACAAACTTTGAATTCGGTATAAAAGGCAGCACGCAGGGTATCGATAAGAAATATTTCACGAATACTTTCGCGGAAGTTACATTCTTCCACACTCTTATCGAAAAGGAAATCGTGCCATTCGTTTACGATAACGCGTACTTCTACAGGAACGCGGGTAAAACGAGAAGAATGGGCGTCGAAGCGGGTTTCAATACCGATATCGTAAAAGGACTTTCTCTGAAAGCGGCCTACACGTATTCAAACTTTGAATATATAGAATATCAGGCTCTTATAATTAATCCGTCACCCTTCCAGGAAACCATCGAGGATTACAGCAACAATAAAGTCCCGTCGGTTCCTGAACAACTCCTCAGCACAGAACTCGGCTATACTCTGAACTTTGCTAAGTATTACACAGCTTTCATTAAAGGCAATGCGAAGTTCGTAGGCTCGATGTTCGTCAATGATAAGAACGTTGACACTTTGAAAACCGAAGACTATCTTTTACTCGGAGGTCAGGTAGGGTTCGCCGTAAATTATCAGGGACTGAACTTAACCGCTTACGCCGGCGTCGATAACATCGGCGACAAGAAATATGTATCGTATATCAATATTAACGATATGGGCGGAAGATTCTATGAAGCGGGTCCGAAGAGAAACTTTTTCGGCGGTATTAAAATAGGTTACATATTCAAATAATGCTTTATCGCGCGGGGGATTTATCTAATCCCCCGCTCGTAATTAATATAACACTACTGTATGAAAAATTTAATTTTTGCTTTTCTGTTTCTTCTGGTTCTTTCAATGCAGGGGTATCCGCAGTTTCCCATTTACAGGGTTTTCCCGTCTTCAATAAATCAGATTGAACCGCTGGTTGTAAAGCACCCTGCTAATCCGCAGATGCTTTTCGCAGGTTCTTTTACTCTGAATTTCTCGACTCTGATAAGAAACGAAGGCTGCTATCTCACGACTAACGGAGGCGTTAACTGGTTCGGATACGACATTATAAATGACGGCTTCCCCACTTTTCATAACGGCGACCCGGGACCAATAATTTGCCCGGACGGCACGCTCGTCATGGCGCATTTCCAGACTTTCAGCGCGCAATCAAACAGAACATACTCCAACGTTTCAACAAATATGGGAGCGAACTGGACTTCGCCGATTCAATGCTTCGCGACTACAAATGAACAACTCAAGAGTTCAATCTCTATCGATGACATCCAGAGCAGTTCATTTTACGGAAGAATTTACAACGTGACATCGATGGTGACGAATCCATTTGTTATCATTTTCAGCAAATCGACCGATAAAGGCGCAAGTTGGGACGCTTCTCTGAATCAACTTAATTCATCCCTGCCGGGAAGAAACTCTAACGGTCCCTGCGTGACCGTAGGCGAAAACGGACAGGTTTACGTCGCCTGGGCGTCATCAAAAAATTCAAGCCCGTTCAACGAACTCGGTATCGGTTTTGCTAAATCTCTGAACGGCGGGCAGAATTGGACTATGAGCGAATCGGTTTACGACTGCAACGGAATTTTCACGTCGCAGTTGACACCCTGGGGAATCCGCGTTAACAGTTATCCCGTGATGGATGTCGACCGTTCCGGCGGCACGAGAAGCGGATGGATTTATATAGTAACGGCGGAAAAAAATCTTTCACCCGCGGGCTCCGACCCTGACGTCATACTTCATAAATCTTCCGACGGAGGAAACACCTGGTCCGCAGGCATAAGGGTTAATCAGGACCCGCTCAATAACGGAAAGATTCAATACTTCCCGTCAGTAGATGTCGACGATAACGGCGGGATTAACATCGTTTATTATGATACGCGGAATACGCCTTCAGGCGACTCCGTTCAGGTCTATATTTCACGTTCGCAGGACGGCGGAAACACCTGGCGCGACCACCTTGTAACGTCGCCAAGGTTTTATCCGCAACCGGTTTCACTCGGCGGCGCGGGAAATCAGGGAGATAACATCGCCATTATTTCCTCTAACGGAAAAGTCTATCCGATGTGGATGGCTAAATATCCCGGAGACCCTGTATATCAGATTTGGTCTTCAAACATCGACCTCACTACAATCGGTATTGAAAACTACGAAAGCCGTGTGCCCGCAGGATTCGAAATAATGCAGAACTATCCTAATCCCTTCAATCCTTCTACAACAATAAAATACAAAGTGAACAGCTCGGGCGTCGTAACCTTAAGGGTGTATGACATTGCGGGAAAGGAAATCACTACTCTCGTGAACGGCGTGAAGAATACAGGCGAGCATTCCGTAACATTCGACGGCTCGAACCTCTCTTCGGGTATTTATTTCTGCGGTATGAAATCCGAAAACTCGGTCCGCGCAGTTAAAATGATTCTAATAAAATAAAAAAAAAGAGGGGGATGTTTATCCCCCTCTTAAAATTCTTACTTCTTAAAATTTATTCCGCAACCATCGTTACCTTAATCATCTTCACGTCTTCAACAGGCCTGTCCATGGAACCGGTCTTTACTTTTCCGATTTTCTCGACAATGCTCATTCCTTCGACTATCTCTCCGAATATGGCGTGCTTTCCGTCAAGATGCGGTGTCGGCGCGAGAGTTATGAAGAACTGCGACTGACCCGTGTTGGGACCCGCGTTCGCCATTGAAAGTATTCCCTTTTTGCTGTGCTTCAGACCCGGTCCGAATTCATCCTTGATTGTCGTTCCGGAACCGCCTCTTCCCGTTCCTGTCGGGTCGCCGCCCTGAATCATGAATCCGTCGATTATTCTGTGGAATATTATTCCGTTGTAGAAACCTTTTTCAACGAGGCTTCTGAAATTTTCTGTCGTTATGGGCGCTTCTTTGCTGAAAAGTTTCGCCTTGAACGTGCCCATCGATGTTTCGAATTTTACGTAATCCAATTTTTTATCGTCCTTTTTAGTTTCCGAATCTTTTGTCTCTGTCTTTAGACTGTCTTTCTTTACTTCATTCTGCGTCTGCGTTGTCTGCGTCTTCACAGAATCCGTTTTCTTTACTTCATTCTTCACGTCTTCCTTTCCGCAGCCGAACGCGAACACGGATACGAAAACAAGACCGATGAATACCGCAAGAATCTGTTTCATTAATTTTGCTCCTTAATTTATTGATTAAAATTGTTTGAGAAATCTGATGTCGTTTTCGTAGAACATTCTTATGTCGGGCACGCCGTGCCTTATCATCAATGTTCTCTCTATTCCCATTCCGAACGCGTATCCCGTGTAAATTTCGGGGTCGTAACCGACGTTCACGAACACGTTCGGGTCAACCATTCCGCATCCAAGTATTTCAAGCCAACCCGTGTACTTGCATATCCTGCATCCCTTTCCCTTGCAAAGGTAACATTCGACGTCCATCTCGCCCGACGGCTCTGTGAACGGAAAGAAACTCGGGCGAAGCCTCGTCTTTAAATCTTTTCCGAAAAATTCCTTCGCGAAATAATCAAGAGTGCCCTTAAGTTCTCTGAACGTAACTCCCTTGTCAACGTACAATCCCTCGACCTGATGAAACATCGCAAGTGAACGCGCGCTTATCGCCTCGTTCCTGTAACATTTCCCGGGGCTTATTATCCGCACCGGCGGCGGCTGGTTCTGCATTACGTGAATCTGCGCTGGCGAAGTTTGAGTCCTTAATAAATAACTCTTCCCCTTTCCTTCGCTGTCAAGATAAAACGTGTCCTGCATGTCGCGCGACGGATGATAGTCGGGAGTGTTCAAGGCGTCGAAATTGTAATACTCGTCCTCAATCTCGAATCCCCCCGCCACCTTGAAACCTATTCTTTCGAAAATCCTCGTGATGTCCTCGAGCGCCTGTGTGATTAAATGCTTCGTCCCTGTGTTGTACGTCCTGCCGGGAAGCGTGTAATCTTCAACTGAACTTCCTTTCGAACTTTCCTTCTCGAGTTTTTCCTTTATCGTATCAAATTTGCCCTGCGCGAGATTCTTTAGTTCGTTAAGCGCCTTGCCTACTACGCCCTTCTGCGTCCTGTCAACATTTTTGAAATCTTCAAATAAATCATTTATGAGACCCTTGCGGCTTAAAAATTTCAACCTGAACTGTTCAAGGGTTTCCGCGTCCGGTATCTTATAAGCGCTTACATCCGCCTTTATATCTTCGATTTTATCAATCATATTTTGAAATATCAGTGAATTTACTTTATTTTTTCCAATTTTTATATGTATTTCCGTTTGTAAAACTCATACGAATAAGTAACACAGCGAAAAATCACTCATTACCGGTTAGACTTCTGAAAAACTCTTTTGAAAAGATAACGAGCAATAACATTAACCCCACTCTTTAGAGTGGGGAAAACGAATCCCCAATAAATGGGCTTTAGCCCGCGAGTTTTTAATATCAAGGACTAAAGTCCAATTGTTTTACTTATCTTTCACCCCACCTTAAAAGGTGAGGTAACAATTTGACAAAATTTTCTCATCAAAAAATTTTCTGAAAATATCTCCGCCCACCGGAAAAGCAAATAAAAAAAGCGGGTTACCCTAACCCGCTTCGTGTTTGTCGTGAGTTTCCTCCTCACATCAAAATCATCGTCCGCGACTTAACTCATCGCGAACTTAACTATCTCGTTGAACGCTTCTATGTTGTTGTATGCGAGATCCGCTAATGTCTTCCTGTTTACGTCGACGTTCTTCTTCTTCAACGCGCCCATTAACTGGGAATATGAAATCCCGCTGATTCTTGCCGCCGCGTTTATTCTTACTATCCAGATGTTCCTGAATACTCTCTTTTTGAGTTTTCTGTCGCGGTATGAGTGCGTCAGTCCTTTTTCCACGGCATTCTTCGCGACCGTGAAGACCTTGCTTCTCGCGCCTACGTAGCCCTTGGCTTGTTTTAAGATTTTTTTCTTGCGCGCGTGAGCCGCGACTTTGTTTTTCGATCTTGGCATTTTTAAAACCTTTCTTTTAATTTAAAAATTGAGGCACCCGTATGGGATTTTAAAGCCTCTTCTTGTTTAAATTATTCCCGTTGCGAATCAAATCTTCTCATTGTATTGCGTCCGGAAATAAAATATCAAAGAACTTATAATCCTTTCGGATTATTCGGCAAGGATTAATCTCTTTATCCTGCCTGAGTCACCTTTCGAAACTAAAGTTGCTTTCTGCAACTGTCTTTTCCTCTTGTTAGATTTCTTGGTCAAAATATGACTCCTGTAAGATTTCTCTCTTTTCAGTTTGCCTGTACCTGTGACCTTGAATCTCTTGGCAGAGGCACGGTTTGATTTCATCTTAGGCATTTATGTATTGTGATTTATTAAAAAATTTATTTTTCTGTGTTTTCCTGAACAACTTCTCCACCGGTTTCTTTTTTCATTTCAGCCTTTTCATCACCCTTCTCTCCCGTGTGTTTCTCGTCCTTTACCGCGGGCTTGTTCATTTTCGCTATCCTGGTGTTGTATGCGATTATCTTGTTCTTGTCAGGCAGTAAATATGCAGTCAGCATTTTTCCCTCGAGTCTCGGCGGAGCCTCGAGCTTTCCTATGTCAACAAGTTTTTCCAGCACCTCGTCCATCAACTTCTTTCCGATTTCCGGATGCGTTATCATTCTGCCTTTGTAAAGAACAGTCGCCTTTATCTTGTGTCCGTCAAATAAAAACTGCCGCAGGTGCTTCGTCTTGAAATCTATGTCGTGCGAATCCGTGTTCGCGTTGAATCTTATCTCTTTTACGGTCATCACGCTCTGATTCTTCTTCTGCTGCTTCTCCTTCTTCTGTCTTTCGTAATTGTATTTCCCGTAGTTTATTATCTTGCAAACGGGCGGCTTCGAATTGGGAGCAATTTCAACGAGGTCGAGATTTCTCGATGACGCGAGCCTTAAGGCTTCCTGTGAAGACATTACACCCAACGGGTTGCCGTCTTCATCTATGACTCTGATTTGGTAAGAAGTAATATCCTGATTTACTCTTTCCTTGTATTTCTTGTCTTTAATTAAGGTTTCCTTTCTTTATTTTAAAAATCGTACTTGAATGCTTTTTCCGCAATATTAAATTTAACCTTTTGAATGAAATCTTTCAATTCAAAAGTGCCTTTGTCTCCGCTTCCGTGTATTCTTAATGAAACGTTCCTGCTCTGCTTTTCCTTGTCGCCGAGTATCAGCATATACGGTATCTTCCTGTTTTCCGATTCGCGTATTTTATATCCGATTTTCTCGCTCCTGTCGTCATAATACACCCTAAATCCTTCATTTATCAATACTTTATAGACTTCTTCAGCGTAATCTTTCTGATTGTCCGTCAACGGTAATACCGATATCTGAACAGGCGCTATCCACGACGGGAAATTTCCCGCGTAATGCTCTGTCAGAATACCTACAAATCTTTCGAAACTTCCGTATATCGCCCTGTGAATCATTACCGGCCTGTGTTTCTGCCCGTCCGACCCCTCGTAAACAAGGTCGAACCTCTCCGGCAAATTGAAATCAAGTTGCACTGTCGCCAACTGCCAGGTCCTGTTTAAAGCGTCTTTTATGTGCACGTCAATCTTCGGTCCGTAAAACGCGCCGTCCTTTTCGTTCACCTTGTATTCGAGATGGTTAACTTTCAAAGCCTGTGCAAGTGATTCCTCGGCGCTGTTCCATACTTCGATATCGCCCATGAATTCATCGGGTCTTGTCGATAGATAATACATCGGCGTGAATCCGAATGCCGAATATGTCTCCGTCATCAGTTTTAAAACGTTCGTAATTTCTTCGAGTATCTGGTCGTATCTCGCGAATATATGCGCGTCGTCCATCGTGAACTGCCTTACCCTGAACATACCTCCGAGCGCTCCGCGTATTTCATTCCTGTGCATGCGCCCCAATTCACTGAGTCGCAAAGGTAAATCTCTGAAACTTCTGAGTTTCGAAGAATACACTATCGTCGACTCAGGACAGTTCATCGGCTTCAGATACATAGGCTCGTCGTCGCTTATTATCTTGAACATGTTATCCATATAATGCGATGTGTGTCCGGATGTCTTGAACAACGGCTCACGAACGATTATCGGCGTGCTTATTTCGTCGTATTCGTACTTGTCGTGCAGTTTGCGCGAAAAACTCTCTATCTCCCTGTATATTATCATTCCGTTCGGAAGCCAGAACGGGGCACCGGGACTCACGTCGTGAAACAGGAACAGGTCGAGTTCCTTGCCGAGTTTCCTGTGGTCGCGTTTCTTTGCCTCTTCAAGATTCTTTATGTGCTGGTCGAGTTCCTTCTGCGAAGGAAACGTTATTCCGTATATCCTCTGCAGCATCTGCCGCTTTTCGTCGCCTCTCCAGTAAGAACCCGATACCGACATCAGTTTAACCGCCTTCACATGCGATGTCGACGGCAGATGCGGTCCCCTGCATAAATCTGTGAATTCGCCCTGATGATAAAGAGATACGACACTCTCATCCTTCGCGATTGTTTCAAGTATCTCTACCTTGTAAGGATCAACCCTCTTGGTCTTGAAATATTCGATGGCATCCTCGCGTTTCATTTCTTCCCTTACGGGATGAAGGTCGCGCTTCGCAATCTCAAGCATCTTCGTTTCTATCTTCTTTAAATCCTCATCGTTGAATTTCTTCTCGCTGTCAACATCATAATAAAAACCGCCGTCAATAGCGGGACCGACGCCGAACTTAGCTCCGGGATATAATTCCTCGATTGCCTGAGCCATCATGTGAGAAGATGTGTGCCAGTAACATTCTTTTCCCTCATCCGAATCGAATTTATAAAACACTACTTTCGAATCCGCGTTTATCGGCGCCGACATATCCTTCTTCACTCCGTTAACATCCGCTACCAGAACCTGCTTCGCAAGTCTCTCGCTTATGCTTTTCGCTATTTCGAATGCGCTGATTCCTGCGGGAAACTCTTTAACGCTCCCGTCGGGAAATGTTATTTTTATTTTCTCGTCCACTTCTTTATAACATTATATAGTTTAATCCGATTCTGAATAATTTTGATTTATTATGGAATTGAATCGGAACTACTTTTACAAATAAAAAGTGGGCGGTAATGGACTCGAACCAATGGCCTCCACGATGTCAACGTGGCGCTCTAACCAACTGAGCTAACCGCCCTAAGAACTACAAAATTAAGCAATTAAATCGCCTTTATCAATAGAATTTTGTCTGCTTTTATGACTTTGTTATGCGTTTTTCGTGTTATCACTTTATTAATGTTACAGGATATCATCGTAGCGGGTATCGATATCTCGGGCAGTCCGAATCGAAAAACGGAAACGGATTGCTGCATAATAAAAGAAACGTTGAATTTAAAATTTATTTACTGTCGGCCGGATTTCCGATTTCGTGAAGTCCTCAAATGCAAGTATCGTCGCGATGGATGCCCCGTTGTCACTTCCCCACGGCAGAAAATCACTCGAAGATAATAAATGTTTCCAATTTATACTACTTACCTTTTCCTTAAGGTCAAAACCGAAATTCCCGGCACTCGTGAAAAAAGCGTTATCATACTCCCCAAAAAGGTTTGAAT
>DATMXZ010000068.1:0-15301 GCA_035561235.1 Ignavibacteria bacterium | reverse complement strand
CGGCAACGCCGTTACGCAAAGGGAAAAAGACGAGTATCGCTTCAGAACAAAAGCAAGCGTGGTTATTCCAGAAATGATTTCGGCAAACAAGGAAAAACAAAAATCGGCGGGAGAAAATAAACCCAAAAGAATCGTCGGCGGGTGCTGATTGTTATTGTTTGATAAATACAGGAATTGCCCTTAACGCGGCCTGATGCCGCGATATATGAGTTTGACGTTTAAAAATTATTTGTACTGCGCCCTGCCTTCGTAAGGACAGGTTCTATGACTTTTTTCCTTTTGCCGCGAATCCCTGCGCTATGCTGCCGAGCAGACCGCCCGTCAGCGCGCCGTAAGCGGTCATTATAATCCAGTTCGACTGAAGAGGACACGTGCCCGAAAGACAGCCGACATACTTCCAGTAAAGAAACCCGCCCGCCATTCCGAGCGCGGTTCCCGCTATGGTGATTACATTCTTTTTGATTTTTTCGCTCATTTTCGTTATGCTTAAACGGTCGTCGCCGCAACTTCAATTTCCGGCGGATTGTGCAAATGCTTCTTTACCGCGCACAGGTTCGCTGCGTTTATTACGGCATCCCTGTATTTGTCCGGAAAATTCTGCGGCAGTTGTATGTCAAGTTTAATCCTGCCTATAAGCCTTGTATCCGGGTTGAACTCCATCGATTGCAAAATCCTGATTTCCTCCGTGGGAATCCCCCTCTGGTCGCAGAATGACTTAACATAAATTCCCGCGCATGTCCCTATCGACGCCAGAAAAAGGTCAAATGGAGTCGGAGCCGTGTCTTCTCCGCCCGCCTTAACGAGTTGGTCGGTTCTTATTTCGTGTCCGTTGTGAAGCGCGATTACCTGCTTCTTTCCTTCAAAGTATATTTCCATGTTTGTTTTTTGTTTTGTTAAAATTAGGAAGAAAGGTTGCTATTGGCAAGTATAAAATCCGTCCCCGCGTGAGCCTGAATAGTGTTCGCAAAAACTGACGAATTAAAGAGCAAAATTGTCGAAACAGAAAAAAGAAATCCCTAAAGCGTTTTGTTTTACGCGTGTTTCTGTGGCACGGGTTTTGATTGAATATGTTTAATTGTAAAACTTAAACTCAAATTTCAAAATGAAAAAACTTTTGATTCTCGCGTTTGTACTGATAACCGTAACTATGGCAAACGCTCAGGTTTCCTCGAGAATGTGGGGAAACGATAATGTTCAAACTGTCACAGGCACCGTGACCGACAACCAGAGACCCTCCGCTTATATGAAATCGACAGACGGTACGGAATATCTCGTGCATCTCGGACCGGTTTGGTTCTGGGACCAGAGCAAGTATATGCTCGAACTTGCCGAAGCGACTATTAAAGGCAACGTGAAAGTACTTAACGGAATAAATCACCTGTATCCTTTTACAATCGAACAAAAAGGAAATACTGTCGTGCTTGCCGACGATAACGGCGTTACCAAATGGGGAAATAGGGGCAACGGGAGAGGTTACTACCGGAATAACAACGGTAATAATAATCCCAACAACTGCGGAAATTGTCCGTGCTATGGTAACAAACGCGGCAACGGCAACGGAAATGGCAACGGCAACGGCTGGGGACGCGGCAATTGCTGGAGAAATAACTAGCGGAAAGTAATAATATATTAAAAAGCCGTGTATCCAAAACGCGGCTTTTTTTATGCAGTAATTGTGTTACGTTATAAAACGAGAATATCGTTGTAAGTCTCCCTGTCCAGATGCTTCGGCGAATATGTTGTATTGTACTTGCTGAGATTTCTTACGAACGCTCTCAGATGATTTTCCGAACCGCGGACGAGGTTGTTGTAAACAAACCTGATGTCGTCGTTATCCGACTCCTTTATTCCTTTCCTTAAATCAAGTATGTCAACCTCTTCAAGTTCCGCTGCCGCGAGCAGCGCGTCCTTCGCGGAGAGATTTCCCTGTCTTAGAAAATTGTCGTACAGACCCTTTAGTTTTTCCGATGAAAATACTCCGTATTCCGTTGTAGTTACCGGATCGGCAAGGCCGTACCTGTCAAAAAGAGTCTTGACTGCCTGCATGTGCCGTGCCTCGGCTTCCTTTATGTTCCCGAAGGGTCTTAATCCCCACTTCTCATACATTAGAGAATAAAAATCGTGAGCCATCTTCTCCTCTTCCCTCATGTAAAGGAGTTCTTTGCTCTCCTCCGCCGATACATCCTGCTTCGGAAAGTCACCAACCCTGCAGTAAAATGAATCTGCTCCGGAAATTTTATTATCTGGAGAATCCGATTTTCCCAATAATATTAAAGAGAATCCTACAACTGAAACCAATACTGCGGCAAATATGATTTTGTTTTTCATTTTGTTTTAATAGATTTTTGTTTCGCCTGTTAACCGGCAGTTAAATTTAATCCATTCGAATACAATTGTAAATACCGGTTTTCATTTTTTGAAAATGCGGTGGATGAAGTAAACAAATATGACGACCTGATTGCCAAAAATACCGTTATGATGCGCGTTGATAACTGGTTTTACACATTTTTTATTGGCATGCAATTTGTAATTTGTATTGCATCTATCCCTTAAAATAAAAATTTATCGTGTGACTAAAAAAAGAAAACTGTTTTTATCGGTCCTGTTTCTTGCCTTTCCCCTGATGCTTCTTGCGCAAGAACACGAAAATATGAAATCCGGAAAGACGTATTTTGATTTTATATTTTCGACGAAATATATCGTTGTTTATTTGTTTGCCGCCGCGAGCCTGTTTTTTCTGTGGATGAAGAAATTCTCGGACAAAGCGAGAATTATTCTTGTTTCATCCGCGTTTATTCTTTTCGGAATAGTGCCTTTGTTCGCGGAATATCTTTTTATCACGCCCTCTCCCGTGTGCGCGACTACCAAGCCGTTTCTTTACGGTCTTAAGCCGCAATTCCTCGCGACCCTTTCGGCTGTCGGCGTTCTGTCGCTCGTGAGCGTAAAATGCTTTTGTTCAACTGCCTGTCCTGTAGGCGGACTTCAAGAACTGCTTTATAAAATCCCTTTCTATAAGAAGTTCAAGGTTAAATTCGGCATTACCAATTCCGTCAGAGTCGGTTTGTTTGTATTGTTTCTAATAATTGCCGTTACGATGAAAACATCTTCATATTTTTATTACAATCTGTTCGATCTTATACACTGGGATTTCAATATGCCCGCTCTCGAGTTGGCTGAATTCATATTATTCCTTGTAATCATTCTTTTCGCGAGCATTATTTTGTTCAAGCCGTTCTGTTACTTCATTTGTCCGATGGGTCTGTTTACCTGGGTTCTTGAGCATTTCTCACTTATGAAAGTCCGCGTCGATAAGAGTAAATGCAACGCCTGCGGTGCGTGCGAAACTAAGTCGCCCTGCGCTTCGGTGAATTCGATACTGAACGAGAGGATAATAAAGGGAGACTGCCATCTTTGCGGCAAGTGCATTACGTCGTGCCCGCACGATGCCTTGTACTTTGGACTTAGAAGAAAGTGAAACTCTATAAAGTCTTATAAGGTCTTGGAATTCAGGATTTTTAGAACACTATTTTTAGAAACTCCCCGCAAAGGGAGTTTCTTTTTTTGTACACGCAACCAATAACTGTCCTTTTCGTATAAAAGAGAAAGCAAAATTTTTGGAGGGAACTATGGGTTTAATACGAAAAACAACATTTGCCGCGATATTGCTCGCATTAATTATCTCATCTGCGGGCTTTTCTCAGGAATCGGTTACCGGCGCCGTGGTTAAGGGAACCGTTACCGATAAAGCCACGGGAAATCCGCTCGAATCAGCAACGATACAGGTTTTCAAATCGGAAGATTCGTCGCTCGTTACGGGCGGCTCGAGCGAAAAAGACGGAAGTTTTCTCGTCTCGGGTGTGAGCGAAGGCGTTTATTACATAAAGGTAAGTTATGTCGGATACACGACCGCGGTGGCGAAAAACGTCAAGGTTAACAAAGAAAGAAAAGAGATCAACCTCGGAAACGTGCAACTTGAAATGAATTCGGAAATGACACAGCAGATTGACGTGGTCGATGAAGCGCCCGCGATGACTTTTGAGGCGGGGAAAAAAATATATGACGTTAAAAAAGACCTGACCGCGAAAAACGGAAACGCTCTCGAAATGCTGAGAAACGTACCGTCTGTCGAAGTCGATAACGACGGGAACGTAAGCCTCCGCGGAAGTTCAAACGTGAAGATTCTAATCGACGGCAAACCGTCCGCCTTGCTCAGCAACGGCACGCAGGTTCTGCAGAACATTCCCGCGTCTATGATTGATAAGGTCGAAGTAATAAACAATCCGTCCGCGAAATATGAAGCGGAAGGCGTTTCTGGCATTATCAACATAATTATGAAGCCCAGCAATGAGTTCGGCTACAACGGAAACGTTAAAGTCAACGGCGGCACGGAAGACAAATATAATTTTTCTACCGGCGGCTCCGTAAAGAAAAATAAATGGACCGTTACGGGAAATTACAGTTACTGGAATTACAGCCTCCCGGGACGCTCAAGCATTCTCAGGGAAGTATTTAACTCAGGCGGCGTCTCTTACGTCAATACAGGCCTGTCCTGGAATTACAAGGGTATCTCGCATTACGGCTCTTTCGGAGCGGATTACGACATAGACAAGAAAAACACTCTGTCTTTTGTCGGTAATATTTTTTATTACGACAGGGGAATTAAATCAAAAAACAACCTCGACGTTCTGAATCCCGGAAATAGTTCGGGGCTGATTGTTGACGTTGACGACGGCAGGAACGGTTACAACATTGACGCTACGCTTACTTACACGAAAAAATACGAACAGAAAGAAAAAGAATTCACCGCGTTCGCCAACTTCTCGACTAGAAAAGAAGAAAGCCCCGTGAGTTACGTTAACCATCTCGGCAGTTTGACTACATACGAAGACAAGTTCTCAAAATTCTATTTTAATTTTCTTAACGGGCAGGCCGACTATGTCCAACCGCTCGGAGAGAAATCAAAAATCGAATCGGGCTTGAAGACGAACATAAGAGCGATAGAAGGAGATTATACTTTCAGGTTCCTCGATACTTTGTCGGGCGGCTGGATGCCCGTTCCGGGAAAGGATAACGACGCGAGTTACCGAGACGCCATATCCGCGGCGTACCTCACGTATTCCGGAGCATACAAGGACTTCACTTATCAGGCGGGATTGAGAGCGGAGCATACGTGGCTCGACTTCTCCATACTTCAAGGCGCGGAAAAGCACAACAGCAATTATGTTGACGTGTTTCCTTCCCTGAGCATGTCCCAGAAAATCGGAAACGAAAATCAGTTCCAACTTAGTTACAGCCGCCGCATAAACCGTCCGAACCTGTTCCTTCTGAACCCGTTCACGGAACAGTTCGACGCTTACTCCAAACGCTCGGGCAATCCGTATCTCGAACCCGAATATATAAACTCTGTGGAAGCGGGATATACGCGTTTCCTTAAGTTCGGCTCGGTTACAGTTTCCGCGTACTACAGGAACCTGAACAATATGATTAACTTCGTATCGAACGTGGACTCCAACGGCGTCTCGATGTCCAAGCCCGAAAACGCGGGCAAGTCGAACACGATGGGGGCGGAAATGATACTTCAGGGATATCTCGCTAAATGGTGGTCGCTTAACGGCAGTTTAAGTTACTTCAATACGAATATTTTCAACGACAACCCGAACAATAAATTCGACAAGACTTTCGATGCCTGGTCAACCAGATTCTCGACGAGCGCGTCCGTCCCTAACATCGCGGATTTCACGCTCACGTATTTTTATTACGGAAAGCAGAAAAACTCTCAGGGCTCTATCGACCCCTTCCAGATGTTCAATTTCGCCGTCCAGAAAAGTTTTATGGATAAACTTCTCGTCGTGGGTTTCAGGATAAACGACCTGTTCAACCAGCAGAGATTCTATCTCGCTTCGTCCGGCAGCAACTTTAATCAGATAATTACTCAAAAGACGAATTCGAGGTCTGCATTCCTGACGTTGACCGTCAATTTCGGAAATCTAAGCAAGTCCGAATCGCAGAAAACCTCGCAGAGGAAACAAAGAGAAGTCGAAACCGAAATACAACAAACAGGAAATTAATTCATAATCCGAAAAGATGAAAAGGGGAACGCGCCTGTAAGCGTCCCCTTTTTTACTGGGATTCACAAGAAAAGCAATACATTGCCTTCAATTAGATTCCTTATCTGCTGTACCAGCAATCGTTTGATTTCTTCCTTCTCTTTATTTCTATAACCGGGAAATAATTCCAGCAACTCGGGCATGACTTCATTAATTGATTTTTCCTCTTCGAAAAATTCGAGAATACTGAAACTGAGAAGCGATATTTCCTTTTCGAAAACACCTTTGTATGAACCCGAAAGCAGATAATAAGATTTAATTTTCTCGGGTCCGGAAAATCCTGTGTTTCCGTCAACGGAATCGCCGCTCCACCTCCATTCGCTTTCAGCAATTCTCACGTCAGGATTAATTTTTATTTTGGAATTTAAAAACAGCGATTCATCGGAAAAAAAGTTCTTATTAATTTCGGGAAGAAATACACTTCGGGCAAAAACTAACGAATAACTCGAGATACTGTTTTCAACTTCGTATTTGAGTGATTCAAAATCATAAGCGCCGGCCATTCTGCTTTCTTCCGGTTTCAGGCTTACGGCAAAAGGGGTAATGCAATCGCAAAACTCGTCAATTAAATTACTGTTTTCTTCCGTAATCCGAGAGGATAAATAATTCCCGAGTATTTCGCTGTCGCTTTCTTCGAGTTCCCTCATCGTTCTTGGAAAAACCTTCTTTGCTGTTCCTTTTTTAATGTATTGGGTCGTCAACCATTCGAACGGGTAATCGCTGTTTGTTTTTTTTGAGGCAAAACGGTTTTTGACTGCAGGGGCAAGTATGGATTCTGTGTTCGAAGAATCGGCAAGTCTTAGAAAGAAATATCCTATCCCGGCATTTCCATTGAATAAACTAAGGTCCTCTTCGGCTCCCGCAAACGATGCTAATCCGGAGATATATTTATTCTTTGTGTCCAGATTGTTCAAAACAGAATGGATTATATTGCTGTATTCTTGTTTGTAATCCGGTTCGTTTACAAATGAAAGGGCGTCGTTAAGAAAATCAAGATTCCCGAACAAACCGTGACAAAGCGTATAGGATTTATTCCCGCAATAGTCGTCGTGGAAGTCATCTAACACCTTCCTGATGCAGAAATCTAAGTCTCTTTTATAAACGGGATTGTTTGTAAGTTCCGCCGCGCGCAGCCTGGAAAGCCCTATTCCGGCTGCACCGTGACACCACGCGTTCATGGATGACGGTTTTGTAAAAAAATCAAATTCTTTATTATAGAAAGAATTTTTGTGCTTGTTTTTATCCGGATCGGTATACATACCCTTGCGAAGATCTTTCCAGTTGCCGTGTTTCTCGTCAAAGAAAGCGTTCTCGTGCTTGAAAGCCTGCTCCGCCAGTAATCGGAATTCATTATTCCTGAAATAGTTGTATAATTCCAAAAACACAAACCCTATTCCCGCTGAACCGTGAGAAAATCCTGTAAGACTTCGTATTATTTGATTGCTTCTGTCCCAATGCATTCCGTTTTTGTTATACCGGGCATTATCGATAATGTGTCTTGTGTAAGAGTCGATATACTTTAAAAACAAGTCTTCCTTCGCCATATCGTACATGTGAATCAACGATACAATCATACCGCCTACGCCGTTTAAATACTCACAGGATGAATTTGACGAGTCAAGAAAAATCGGACTTTCTTTCACTATTTTGAAAACTGATTCGTTAAAATTATCACCGCAATAAGAAGAAAGTTTGAGCAGAACGTAAGGAATACCCATTCTGCCCGTAATAAAGGAATACATTACGGTTTCGTTATTGTCGCAATATTTTACCGTCCACTTCATCGCTTTTTTACAAACATCAAGGTATTTTTCGTTTTGTGTAACCTTGAACAGGGCAAGATAAAAATATGCGATACCTGCCACACCCGAGTAAATATTCTCCGCTGTGTTAAACTCTATCGCGCGTGTAGCGTCGTTTAATCCCATCGTTTTCCAATAGATGCCGTCGCCGTCTTCGTACCTTTTATTGTAAATACAATCCGCGATTCTAATCGCTTCCTTCAGCGCAATTGTTTTGTATTCTGTTTCAATCATATTTGGATTTTATATTTTTTAAGCAATTGTAAATAATAAAAGATATATATGCTTCATCCTGATTATATAAACCAAGCCTGTTAAACAGCATGTGCAGATAACTGTAATAAATATAAAACAGTTTTTCCCGCTCGCGGAATTGTGTCGGTGTTTCTAATCGGTTTTCCATTAATGCTTTATTTAATCTTTCACCGATTCTCCGGTTTCGTTCAACCCAATCATTAAACCAGAATTCTTCAAATTTGCTGCGCTGCCGGAGAGCGTAAATAATTTTATCGTGGAGATCTAAAAATTGCTTCTTTCCTGCATTGAACATCGTTTCAAATTTTTCAAGCAGTTTTGTCTTCACGGAATCATAATCATGATTTATAGCGTGTTTATCCGCGACGTTGTGAAATGTAAATATTGAAAAGTTGCAATAATTGAAAAAAAATTGTTCCATTTCTTTCATAGTCATTTTAAATGAAAGACACATTGAAAGACTAAGTTGTATGCTTATGCCGAGTGATTTGGAGTAGGAGGTGTCTTCTGTTTCAGAAAGGTAATCCAGTACAGCGTTTGAGCAAATATGAAAATGGTCCTCGGAGATTTTCATACCCACGGTTCCTCCATATCTGTCGTATTCAGGCTCATATTCGTAAAAATGTACGGAATCATTTGCAATCCAATCATCGTTTTCATTTTGTGTAATCACTCGTTTTTCTTCCGAACGCCTTGAAGGATGTTCTAAAAAGTAATCCGTAAAGTAATCGTTCAGTTGTCTCTTCATTTCGCCGCAGGCGCTTTTATTCTTGGTCCTTATTCTTAACCTGATATGTTGTCCTCTTTCCTGATAACGAATAAAAAAGAATTTCTTATACCCGTCATTTATTTTGATTTTCTTAATGAATGGCGCAACCCCCCTTTTAAGAAAAATATCAGAAGAATCGGAATGATATAAATATGCGGAAAGCCAACGCGTATCCCGGTTCTTCCCGTCACTTTTCATATGTTTCAAAATTATAATTTTGTACGACAAATTCGGTTACATAACGCTTACCGTTTATGCTAAGAAGTTGCTCTGATGAAGGCAGCATTTCCTCTATTCTTAATTCTTTTGTCACCTTGTCAACTTGCTTTTCAAACAACCGCGCGAGAAAAGGATTGCTAAAGCATATATATTGTGGTTTATAGTCATCTCTTGAAAATTTTTTCTTTGCTTTTGAGGAATTACCTTCTTCATTTTCGTTTTTGATGTAAATGAATACTTCATCCGGAATTTTCAGCAGCGATCTCCATTCTTGAATCTTCGCAAAATATTCAGATTCCTTTTCTTTCTCGTATTTGCGTGGAATAAGACCGCTCGGAATAATCCAGGCTTTTCGGCTTAGTATGATGGTTTCATTAAATGTAATTCTCGGTTGTTTGAATACTTTGCCCCTCTTTCCGTCGAAATAGATTTCTCTTTCCGTCGATAACTCTTGGAGTCTCTTTACAAGCGGATACGAAAAAAGCAACCTTGAAAGAGTAAAATTTTCAAGAAACTGAAATAATTCCGACCTGCCGGCAAATCCCATAAACCCGAGATCAAACACGTAAATCCGCTTGTTTGTTTCTTTGTCTATGAGTGCAAGTTGCTTTTCGCTTTCCCTTTTTTCTATGAGAATACCGGATACCGGTAATCGCTTTCGTATGTCGAGGGAATAATTGCCGCCGGGTATGCTTATCTCATAAGGCATGAGAGGCGGATGAAGATTGAAATTCATTATTCCGGAATCGATATTTTCGGCAATAAGACAATTGTCGGAATATTTTTCGTTCCAAAGCCGCGTCTCGTTTAAAAAAGCATCGGGAAACAAATCTAAAAATCTGCTTGTCATTTTTCCGTATCCGGGAAATGAGGAGTTTATAACCGCCTTTATTTCCGTACCCCCGTCATTTGACGGAATACTTAAAAATTGGAGAAAAAATCCGATTGACGAATTTAATTTTTTCGGTTTAATATCGGATAATCGTGTCGCCTCCGTCAGCAACTCGTCGTCAAGTTCCAACTCGTCTGCGCCAGGACCGTTTTTCTCTTTAGCAAGCGCCGCTATATAATCAAAATATTTTTTCTGAAGTTCGTATTTTTTGTTAATGTGTTCGTCCGAATTCTCTGTGCCCGTGGGTTCTTTTACTAAATCGGTTGCGTCTGAATCCGTGTTTGGCGTCTCGTTAACTTTATCGTCGGTGATTTCTTTCTTTTTCTTTTCGTCATCCTCTTTTTTTTTCTTCCTTTCCTTCTTGTATTTCGTGTATTCTTCGTAGAACGCGAGTAAATCAATACGCGTATCAGATTTGTATCTCTCTGAGAAAAAATTATACATCGTGCTTCTTTCTGTGTCTCTGCCTTCGAAATCATTGAAATACGAATAGAACTTCTGAGCGTCGTGAAGAATGTTTGTAACTATGTCTTTGTTCAAGATAAATTCATTTTCAATTATTGTATCTTCATAGAACAATGATTCCGTCTTGATGCCATAATCGAGGTATTTAATATTTTTTATAATATTTCCGTCGCCCTTATCTCTGTTGTTATCCGCTCCGGTATCTTTCGGTATGTTCGGATTGGGCTTGTCGTCCGATGAATCATCCTTCGTCCCTTTTTTGTCAGAATCCGCGGGCTTTAGAATTCCGTCTAGATGCGACTTTAATTTTGAAAATAATTCAAACGCGCGCCGGGAGATTTCGATACGGCTCTTTAATCCTGCGCTTTCAAATTCAGGCCTCATTAGGTTCAGTGAGTCGAGAGTTGAAAGTATTATTGTTTTTGTAACCGTGTCAACTTTTATGCTTCTGAGATAATCGGCAAGTTTTAGACTCCAGAGAGAATCGTAACCCGATATTCCAATGTCGAACTCGAAAAAACCTATCTCTGTTAATTTGTACAAATAAGCCTCAACTTCTTCTTTTGATGCATCAAGAATTTCATCCGATAATACTTTATCCGCAAATTCATCGAATATAATCCTCTCCTTTTCCGTAAGAATGGAAAGCAGGTATTCTATTATTGGATTCCGCCTGAGTATCTGAATGGATTCAAAATTGCTCAAATTAATTAGATATTTATAACTTGAGCCATTCCCGGTTATCGTGGGATTAGCCTTGATGTATAAGAATCCGTACAATTCCTTCAGGCTGAAAATGCTGTTTCTGATGAAGGCGAATAGATTGTTGTTTAACTTGACTCTACTTTTTTTCTTCAAATCGCCCCTGTCCTGAAAGTAAAAAAACTCTTCGGAAGGTAAGTTTTCCAGTCTGCCGTAAGCAAGACTGTTAAAAGAACTGAACGGGGTGGTTTTCGCGTATGTTCTGGAAAGATATTTGATTACACTTATTTCTGTTTTCTTGCTGCTCTTCGTGTATTCTTCGTGATTAACTATATACTCTTTAATATTCTTATAAAGCGAATGACTCGATAATATGAGACCGTTCTGAATGTTGTTCGTACACGAAAGTTCTTTTAGAGTTTCTCGAAGTGCCGGAAGTTCTTTTTCGTAGCACGACTTTATTTTCTCAATTTCGTTTCTCATTTTCCCCGCCGATGAAACGAAGTCTTTAATCTTGGTTTTTGTTTCTTCACCTGTGTGCTGAATGGCTGAACCGGTCAGCAGTTCTTCAATATGTCTTTCATTGAATACGTCGCGTTTAAAATTCAGGAGCAAATTTTGCTTTTTGGGGTCATCGAGATTAGCAATGTCGGCATAAAGCAAAGCGCTTATTTCATCTTTTAGTGAATTCAAATCAGCCTGAATCTTTTCCAGGTCGGAATTGAAACTGACATTCAGAGTCCTCAGGTTATCGTATGAATCCCCGCCAATCCTTAGTAGAATATGTGGAAACACGTCCATTTGAAACACTATTGTTTTGAAAAACCGTTTGTTTCGGAAGATTTTCCGAATAATCTGTCAAGAAGACTTTTCTGCTCGATAAGAATGGATACATCTCCCGAATCCTTCACGCCGGAATCCGCGTTTTCCATAACCGCGTTTATGAAATAGGCTTTTCTGTCGCAGTCAAAAACCAGCGTGTCAACTTTACAATATATTCCTTTTTTTGTTTCCGGATTTTCACGGTTAAATTCAAGCAGATAGACTTTTTTATTTCTTATTCTTGCGCTTTTCTCTATTTCTACCGGACCAATTACGATATTATTATACGGACTAGATTTTCCTGAAAAACGGTATCTCGAATTTAATATTTCCGGCTCGTCAATATATTTTGTCAGAATCAAAAGCGTTATAACGAAAATGGCTATAATTGTTATTCCCCATCTTACGAACCAATTCGGATGATATTCGAGAACATCCTTGAAACTGTATTCTTCCGCTGCTATGTGTTTTCCTTTTCTCAAGATATTTTATTAAAATTGGCTTTTGAACAATCTGTAATAAGTGCCGCGTAAACTAAGTAATTCGGCGTGCTTGCCCTGTTCGGCTATCGCTCCGTTATCAAGCACTATAATGTTATCCGCCGTCTTGACCGTACTTAGTCTGTGCGCCACAATAAGCACTGTCTTGTTCTTGAAAAAACCGTAAAGATTATCCATTATCTTGCTTTCGTTTTCGGAGTCGAGGTCGCTAGTAGCCTCATCGAAAAAGACGAAATCAGGATTCCGGTAAATTGTTCTTGCTATGAGTATTCTTTGCCTCTGACCCTTGCTTATTCCCTCTCCCATCATTCCAATTTTTGTTTCGTGTCCCTTCGGCAGAGAATCAATAAACTCCTTTAGATTCGATTGTTTAATGGCATACTCTAATCCTTCCTTGTTTGGCTCTTCGTCCCCTAACGTAATATTGTTTGCAAGGGTGTCGGAAAAAAAATACCCGTCCTGCATTACACATCCGCAGCGTTTCCGCCATTCCGAAGGGCTTAAATCGTTAATGTCCTTGTCCCCGACACTTATTGTGCCTCCGCTTGTTTTGTAATATTTCAAAAGCAGTTTGATTATTGTCGTTTTTCCGCTGCCGCTTGAACCGACAATTGCCGTTATCCTGTTTTCGGGAATATGGAAACTTAAATTCCTGATAACATCGTTTAAGTCGTTCTTATAATATTTAAAGGATACATTCTCGAATACTATTGATTTGCCGTACGGTATATCGGTTATGTATGTGTGATCTTTTGTCTCTTCGTCTTCGTTGTTATATACCTCGGCAATTCTGGCTAAACTTATCTTTGCATCTTGGAAAACTTGTATAATCCCGATGAGTTGTTCTATGGGAGCGTTAATCTGCCCGATTATGAATGTGATTGCAACCATCATTCCAATCGTAATTTCACCGTTTATTACCTGATTTGCCGCTATGATTGTAATTAATATGTTTTTAAGTTGATTAAAAAATAATGACCCGAACTGCTGAATCTGTGACCAGTACAGACTATTAATGCTGATTCTGAATATTCTCGTTTGTATATGCTCCCATTCATTGCGTTTCTGTTTTTCCGCACCGGATAATTTTATTTCCTTCATTCCCGTGAGTATCTGTACCATCGCGTTTTGCGATGTCGACATTTCGAAGAACCTCTTGTAGTCCAGTTCTTTTCTTTTGCTTAGAAAAAGAAATATCCATATTATTCCGATTGCGCTTCCTCCGAGAAATATTAAAAAGATTTGTTGACTGTACGAGATTAAAACAAAACTGAAAAGAATAAGAGATAAAAATGAATATATGAAATTGAGGGTTGTCGCCGAGATGAAATTCTGAATACGGCTCAAATCGAAAATCCGCTGATATATGTCGCCGAAAGATCTGGATTCGATGAACATCACGGGAAGCCTCATTAGTTTATACAGGAAATCGGATACGAGAGAAATATTTATCTTCGTGGAAATGTGAAGAAATATCCAACTCCTTATGAAGCCGACGGAATTCTGGCTGAGAAAAAGAATTATTTGCGCAATTAGTATTAAATAAATAAAACCGATACTCTTCTGTCCTATGCCGACATCTACGAGTGATTGCGTAAGAAATGGCGAAATTACCGAAAAGACAGTCGTGATTAATAAACCGACAAACAGTTGAATGAATAATTGTTTGTAGAGGTAAAAATGCTTTGCCAAAAATTTAAAACCCGTATTCTCTTTTGCCGCAATCGACTCGCGTGTATAAAAGGATTCTGATGTCTCGAAAAGAAGAACAAATCCTTCACCCTCGTTGTCAGCCCACCTGTCAGTGAATTCTTTTATTGTGTACTTTATAAGCCCGAAACTGGGATCTGATATGTAAACGTGCCTGTCCGTTATTTTGTAAGTAACCACAAAATGACTCGAACGGAAAAATACGATAAAAGGAACAGGCAGGACGGAAATCTTATCCAACCTTGTTTTTATGCAGAGCGTTTTAAAGCCGAGATATTCCGCGCCTTTTGATATTGACAACAAGGTGGACCCCTCCCTGCTGACACCGATTATATCACGAATATATTCCAGCGGGTAATCTTTGCCATAATACCGCGCAATGATTCTTAGAGAAGCAGGTCCGCAATCGTTGTCTGAATACTGCCTGTAATTTGGAAACCTTAATGTAGAAAGATAACCCAATTTATCCCCGTTGTTATTTTAAGTTTTGTTGAAAGAAGCCGGCAAAGAAACCGGCTTCTTTTTGTTGCTTTAGTCAACGCAGCAGTTCGCTAACGGACTGGTTGCGCAAGTAGGACAAGTCGCAGCGCAAGTATATTCGCCGCAAGTACCGCAAGTCTTGGGCGTTTGTCCGCCCATTCCGGGTGTCTTGTTTGACGCTTTTTCGTCTAGCGCTGTTATGAAACTTTCGACCTTAATGTCTTCGAGTTTCATCTTAGGTTTTTTGTCCATTTGTATCTCCTTGATTTATGTTTGCCTGCTCCAATAAGGAGTAAGCGAAATGCTCCGGAGATTTTAGTCCGGGCATTTTATTACGGGCGTCGGAACACAGCAAACCACCCTTGAACCGACGGTGCAATTTAACGGTGTTTGCAGACATCCGATGTCATCTGTTTTGCCCATCAGACGGTTGGCGTTGTTTTCATCCAACGCTGTAACGAAACTTTCGACCTTGATGTCTTCCAGTTTCATTCTTGCCTTTTTTTCTTTCATTTGTATTTCTCCTATATTTGTTTATTATGCCAAAATGGCATATGAATGTGCAGATTCTTAAAAAG
>DATMXZ010000067.1:0-2651 GCA_035561235.1 Ignavibacteria bacterium | reverse complement strand
GAATGTATAGTAAGGTTAATTCCCGAATACTCGATTTACTGTTTAAAATCACAGGAAAGGAATTTGTTTCGACCGATGCGGAAACTCTCGAAAAGTTTTCAAGGGACGAAACGGAAGACCTCTCTTTTCCGCCCGAAGTTGTCGTTAAACCTGCTTCAACACTGCAAATCTCGGAAATTCTTAAACTTGCAAACGAGCATTTGATACCTGTTTATACACGCGGAGGCGGTACGGGACTGTCGGGAGGCGCTCTCGCGGTTCACGGCGGCATCGTAATTTCAATGGAGAGATTCAACAAAATTATTGATATAGACAAAGATAATTTTCAGGTTACGGTCGAGGCGGGAGTAATAACACAGGTGTTTCAGGAAGAACTCGAGAAGGAAGGATTGTTTTATCCCGTCGACCCCGCTTCGCGGGGGAGTTGTTTCATCGGAGGAAACATTGCGGAATGTTCCGGCGGACCGCGGGCGGCGAAATACGGAGTAACCAGAAATTATGTTCTCGCTCTCGAATTCGTAACTCCCGAAGGCGAAATTATTTCCACGGGCTCCCGCACGATAAAAAACGTTACGGGATACAGTCTCGCGCAGTTGCTTACCGGAAGCGAAGGGACTCTCGGCATAATAACAAAAATCGTTTTCAGGGTTTTGTCACTGCCCGAATTCAAGAAATTACTTCTCATCGCTTTCAACAGCGTGAACGACTGCATTTCTTCCGTGTCGGAGATATACAGTAGAGGCGTTAATCCCGCCGCTCTTGAATTTCTTGAAAAGGCGGCGATAAAAGCGGCAGAGTCGCAGTTGAGCAAGGTTTTTCCGAACAGCGAGGCTGAAGCGCAACTCCTGATTGAGATAGACGGAAATGACGAAGAGCAGTTGAACTCCGAGGTCGAGAAAATCGCCGAAACTGTCGAGAAGTTCAATCCGCTTGATATAATTCTCGCGGAGGACAGGTCGAAGATGGAAGAACTCTGGGCGCTCAGACGCTCGGTGGGAGAAGCGGTGAAATCAATCTCGACTTACAAGGAAGAAGACACCGTCGTTCCGAGAGCGAAAATGCCTGAACTTCTCGAAGGTGTTCGAAATATTACCGGCAAATACGGTATCAGGGCGATTTGCTACGGTCACGCGGGTGACGGAAACCTTCACGTGAACATACTGAAGGATAATCTTTCGAACGAGTTCTGGAATAACAACATCAAAACCGCAGTGAAAGAGATTTTCGAACTTACTGTATCTCTCGGCGGTACGATTTCGGGCGAGCACGGAATCGGTTACTCTCAGAAAGAATATCTTTCAATAGCATTGTCGGAAGAGGAAATTAATCTGTCGAAGAAAATAAAGAAAGTTTTTGACCCGAACGAAATACTGAATCCGGGAAAAATATTTACCGATTGATATGATAAAAAACGAGCACATATACAGACCGCTTTACGCTCATACTGATATAATGGGCATCGTGAACAATACGAGGTATCTCGAGTACTTCGAGGCAGGCAGGAATGAACTTATGAGGAACATCGGATATCCGTACACGAAACTGGAAGCGGGTAATATCGGGCTGCCTCTTATCGAAGCGCACGTAAACTATTACAAGCCCGCGAAGTACGACGATGAACTGCGGATAATCGCGTATCTTAAGAGCCTTCCGACGGTCAGGATAAAAATCGATTACGAAATTATGGTCGGTGACTTGCTTCTTGTCGATGGTTACACGACACATTCCTTTCTTGATTTAAAACGATTCAAGCCTGTGAGGCCGCCTGCGGATTTCTTAGAATTATTAAAAACTTATTTCATATAAAATGATTGGGAAAAATTATTACAGGAATTTCGATTTTAAAACAGCCGAAAAGTACATCAAACTAGCGTTCAAGGAAGACATTGGAAGCGGCGATGTCACTACGGATATGCTCATTCCGGCAAAGAACAAATCAAGGGCGCTTCTCGTTTTGAAAGAACACGGAGTTGTCGCGGGTCTGGAATTGTTCAAGAGAGTTTATAAAATCGTAGACCCGAAAGTGATTGTGAGGAGTTCCTGCCCGGAGGGCGTCGCGATTAAAGGCGGCTCGAAGATAGCGGAAATTATCGGAAGTTCAAGAAGCATTTTGAAAGCCGAGCGGCTGTCACTGAACATTATCCAAAGAATGAGCGGAATAGCAACCGCGACTTACTGCCTGAAGAGAAAACTCGGAAACGATAAGATAAGACTCGTTGACACGCGTAAGACTACTCCTAATTTCCGTCTGTTCGAGAAACTCGCGGTTAAAATCGGCGGCGGAGACAATCACAGGTTCGGCCTGTACGATATGGTACTTATAAAAGACAACCATATTGAGGCGAACGGCGGAATTGAAAACACGCTGAAAGTTCTCAAAAAAAATATCAAAAGTAAGGAACTTAAAGTAGAAATTGAAGTTAAAGATATTGTTGAATTCAAAACCGTGCTCGAATACGGACGTAAAACTGTTGATATCGTTATGCTTGACAATTTCGATATCGAAAACATAAAAAAAGCGCTAAAATTGAATAAGGGCGCTTTTAAAATCGAGGTATCCGGAGGCGTTAATCACAGGAACGTTACTGAATACGGGAAGTTAAAAGGAATTGATATTATTTCCGTAGGGGCGCTGACACATTCGGTAAGGT
>DATMXZ010000066.1:0-17224 GCA_035561235.1 Ignavibacteria bacterium | reverse complement strand
CCTTTATCCCGCACAGACCGAAAAACTGAATTGAGTATTGAACATATTATCGATAATTTTCATATTCTTTTAATACATTAACTCGCATTTATGCCGGATAAAAAGAAACTCCTTGTAATTGCGCTTGGAGGCAATGCATTACTGGATTCAAAATCCAAAGGTACGGTTGAAGAAAGAGAAGCGGCAGCCGCCGATACTGCGGAACAGTTGATTCCCTTATTCAAATCGGACGAATACGACGTGATATTGACTCACGGAAACGGACCTCAGGTCGGAAATCTGCTTATACAGCAGGAGGAAGCGTCAACAAAAGTCCCTCCGATGCCGCTCGACATATGCGTGGCGGAAACGCAGGGCGAAATAGGCTACATACTTCAGAAAGCGATGCAGAACTCATTCGAGAAACACCACATTAAGAAAAGCATACTTGCGCTTCTTACGCAGGTTCTCGTCGATGAAAAAGACCCCGCTTTCGAAAAACTATCAAAACCTGTCGGACCGTACTATTCTCCGGAACAGACCCGCGAAATTCTTAAATCCAAGAACTGGAAATTTAAGGAGGACCCCGCGGGAAAAGGATTCAGAAGAGTCGTCGCGTCACCGAAGCCGATTAAAATACTTCAAACGGGAATAATTTCCGACCTCACGAAAGACGGCTACGTCGTAATATCAGTCGGAGGCGGAGGCATACCCGTCTGTCACGACAGGAACGGCGATATCGCAGGAGTCGAAGCGGTTATAGACAAGGATCTTGCTTCAGCCGAACTCGCGATAGAACTCAAAGCGGACAAGTTCGTAATTCTGACTAACGTTGAGCAGTGCTGCATAAACTTCAACAAGCCCAATGAAATCAAACTCAAGGAAATGAATCTCGACGAAGCATCGACCTATTACGACCAGGGGCATTTTTCCGCCGGAAGCATGGGACCGAAAGTGCAGTCCGTTATCGAATTCGTTCAGAATACCGGTAACACTGCTATAATAACTCACATTACCAAACTGCCCGAAGCACTCGAGGGCAAAGCGGGAACGTTAATACACCTTTAGAATATAAAAATATTAAACCATATTATGACAAAAGCAGAAGCAAGAAAAATTGAAGCGCTGAAAAGCCTTACCTGGGAAGAGTTCTACAGGACTCCCCTTAAAAATAAACTCACGTATTTTGAAAAGAGCGGCAGGATGTTCGATATGCTTTTCGCTCAGCAACTTACTCCCGAAATCATAAGCACGCTGTTCGCTACGGCTAACAAGATAAGGAAAATCGCAAAGGCGAAAGAAGGTCTCGACTGGCTTCAGACACTGCTTTCTCACAAACGGGCTATGCTTTATTTCGTGCAGCCTTCGACAAGGACGTTCGTTTCGTTCCAGAGCGCCTGCTACATTCTCGGTTTGAAAGTAAGCGAAATACGCTCGACATCCACGTCGTCCGAACTTAAAGGCGAAACACCGGAGGATACGATTAGAACATTCAGTTCTTACGCCGACATGATTATAATGAGACATTTCGAAGAAGGTATGGCGGAGAAAGCCGCGTGGATGCTCAATAAAATCAAACGTCCTATTAGCATAGTAAACGGAGGCTCGGGTAAAGACCAGCATCCGACACAGGCGCTTCTCGACCTCTACACGCTTGACCTCTCATTCGCCGAAAGAAACGGCATCAACAACAAGACTATCGTAATGGTCGGCGACCTGAAAAGAGGAAGAACCGTCAGGTCACTTTCTTATCTGCTGAAACTATACAAGGGCGTGAAGATTGTTTACGTATCGCCCGATTACCTGAGAATCGATAATGAGATTAAAGATTTTCTTAAGAAGCACAAGATACCTTTCAAGGAATCCGCTGACCTTGAAAAATCACTGCCCGGCGCAGACGCGGTTTACATGACGAGAATTCAGGATGAATACGACATTAACGGCGAATCGAAGGATATAGACTATTCGAAATTCCACCTTACTAAGAAACACCTGAAACTGCTGAAGAAGAACGCGATAATAATGCATCCGCTTCCGAGAAGACAGGAAATCGAAGTGGCGGTTGACAGCGACCCGAGAGCGAAGTACTGGAGACAGGAAAGAAACGGTATGTGGATTAGAGCCGCTCTTATCGCTTATCTGTTCGGTATTGAAGACAAGATATTAAATATTTAAGTTTATTTTAATGTCCGCTAAAGATTTAAATAAGAATCCTGCCGCGAAAAGAATCGCGGAGATTGATAAGGAACTCGCCGAACTCAAGTCGGAACGGGACAAACTCTATTCTCACTGGAATCTCGAGAAGGAACTTATTAAATCAATAAGACAACTTAAGGAACAAGCGGAGCAGTTGAAACTCGAAGCCGATAAACTGGAGCGTGGAAGCAAACTTGCCGAGGTAGCGGAACTGCGTTACGGCAAAATCCCCTCTCTTGAAAAGGATGTTGAGTTGAAATCGTCTGAACTTCTGAAACTGCAGAAAGATAAAAAAATTCTGAAGGAAGAAGTTGACGCTGAGGACATAGCCGAAGTCGTATCGAAGTGGACGGGAATTCCCGTAAACAAGATGCTCGAGAGCGAAAGGATGAAATTACTCGGAATGGAAGAGCAGTTGCGAAAGCGGGTCGTCGGACAGGAAGACGCAGTTACGGCCGTATCGAATGCGGTAAGAAGGTCGCGCGCGGGACTTCAGGACGAGAACAGACCTATCGGCTCTTTCCTCTTTCTCGGTACGACGGGCGTCGGGAAGACAGAACTCGCGAGGGCTCTCGCTGAATTTCTTTTCGACGATGAAAAGGCTATGGTTAGAATCGATATGAGCGAGTATATGGAAAAATTCTCCTCCACGAAACTCATAGGAGCCCCTCCGGGATACGTCGGGTACGAAGAAGGAGGTTATCTGACAGAATCAGTCAGGCGCAGACCTTATTCCGTCGTCCTTCTGGATGAAATCGAAAAAGCCCATCCCGATATTTTCAACATTCTCCTTCAGGTGCTGGACGAAGGAAGACTGACCGATTCGCAGGGCAAGACCGTGAATTTTAAAAACACGGTGATTATTATGACCTCCAACATCGGCTCGATGATGATTCAGGAACAGATGCAGTTCATAAACGACAAAAACAGGGACGAAATAATGGGCGGTATGCGGGTTAAACTCGTCGAACTGCTTCAGACGACAATTCGTCCTGAATTCCTTAACCGCATTGACGAGGTCGTTCTTTTCAAGCCGCTTCTTAAATCCGATATCAGAAAAATCGTTAACATACAACTCGGGTATCTTGCCGCGAAGGTAGAAAGGAACGGAATGAAACTTGTCGTGAGCGGCGACGCGAAGGACTGGCTCGGCAAACTGGGATACAACGCTCAGTACGGAGCGCGTCCCGTTAAAAGAACACTGCAGAAATATATATCCGACCCGTTGTCGGAAAAAATTCTCGAGGGCGCTTTTCTCCCCGGAGATACAATCACCATAACCGTGAACGATAAAGGACTTATTGCCATAACATAGGATGATAAATTACACCACAAAATTTTTTAATATCGACCTGCTGAAGATAGCCGAGATTAAACTTCACGAATCGACTGAATTCAACAGGCTCAGGAACATATACGACAGGATTGCCGGAAGCAAGTTTCTCCTGAATCCTGTAATCGTCGGTAAGAATAACAGCGATTACATACTCATCGACGGCGCGAACAGGCTTAGCACGCTTCAGGAAATCGGATGCAAACTCGTAATCTCCCAGATAATAGATTACAATAACCCGAGGATAAAATTAAAGAACTGGAATCACCTGGTTTACAAAACCGGCATTCGCGATTTGTGCGCGTATTGCGACAGCATCGGACTCAAGTGGAAGAACGTGCCGTACGCGGAAGGATACAGGAAGATTAACTCCGCATTCAATTACCTTCTCGTTTCCGAGATTCAGAACGGAACATCTCTTCTGTTCAAACTCGACACGTCATACTTCAAACTGCTTAAACAATTGAACGATTTCACAAAATTTTATTTCAACAAATTTCCGTTCGACAGGTCGGAAGAGGAAATCAGATTCTCCGACCTCCGAAAATATTCGAGACGCGAAGGAATTCTGGTCGAGTTCCCGAGATTCACGAAGCAGCAGATAATCAAGACCGCGGGGGCGGACGTGAAACTTCCCGCGGGAATTTCGAGGCACATCCTTGATAACCGCGTTCTCCACGTCAGGTATGACATTAATAAACTCAGAGACGATGAGGGACTCGAGAAAAAGAGAAAGGAACTCGACGCCTACCTGCTTTCGAAAATCGATAATAACAAGGTAAGACAGTACCGCGAATCTGTAATCGTATTCGACGAATGATGAGGACCGAACTTTTCATAGCGAAGCGTTATCTTTTCTCAAGAAGAAAAATCAATTTCATTACGGTTATATCGGCGATTTCCGTGCTGGGTGTGACTATCGGCGTGGCGGCGATGATAATTGTACTGTCCGTTTTCAACGGTTTTAGCAAGAAGGTAACTAACGTTCTGATAGGTTTTGACCCGCATATACGAATCGAAGCGAAGGGCTCGTCGAAAATCGACAATTACGAATCTCTGCTAAGCACTATAAACGCGAACGGTATTGAAAACGCCTCGGCGTTCACGCTTAACAAGGGCATGCTCGCGACGAAAGAAGTCAATAAAGTCCTTTTGATAAAGGGAGTCGACGAGAACAACATAGAGAAAGTGTCGGGAATCAAGAAATACACGCATTACGGGAAATTCGACCTGCGCGACGAAGGAGGTTTCGGCAGCATTATTATCGGATTCTCTCTCGCTAACAGCCTGAGGGTTTTCATCGGCGACACGCTCACTATCGTGAGCCCCGTAGGACTTGAATATTCTCTGACTCAGTTCATCGAACCAATTACAAGGCAGTTCATCGTTCGCGGTATTTTCGATTCCGATAACCGCGACTACGATTCGAAGTACGCGTACATCTCCGTCGATAACGCGCAGGGGCTTTTTAAACTCGGCGGAACCGTGAACGGAATCGAGATGAGGCTGAACGACATGAACGAGTCGAACAACATGAAACTTAAACTGCAGTCGGCGATAGGCACGGATAAGTACAACATAATGACCTGGTATGACCTTCACGAGGATTTTTATTCCATACTAAAAATTGAAAGATGGGTCGCGTTCATAATCCTGAGCCTCATTATCGCGGTGGCTTCTTTCAACATACTCGGCTCGCTTACGATGACAGTTATAGAAAAGAAAAGGGACATCGGAATTCTCAAAGCGCTCGGCGCTACCGATGCGGTGATTACGAGAATTTTCATGTTCGAGGGCATTGTCGTTGGACTCGTCGGAATGATTGCAGGCTCGCTTCTCGGACTCGGCATT
The DNA here is from genome assembly GCA_035561235.1 of Ignavibacteria bacterium. Lineage (GTDB taxonomy): Bacteria > Bacteroidota > Ignavibacteria > Tepidaquicellales > Tepidaquicellaceae > CAIKZJ01. The sequence continues at coordinate 11,865 of DATMXZ010000066.1, read as the reverse complement.
TCCCTCGCGCAGATGTATTTCAAGATTTACAAACTCGACACGAGCGTTTACAAACTCGAAGCGCTGCCCGTCGAACTTCGGTTCACGGATTTTATTTTCATTCCGCTCGCGGCGTTGGTGTTGTGTTTTCTCGCGTCGCTTTATCCGTCAATACGCGCGGCAAGACAGAAACCCGTGGAATCAATAAGATGGGAGTAACATAATGAACAAAACTATGATTGAATTATCTAATATTTCAAAGTCTTACAGGATTACGAAAACCTATTCGTTGAGTGTACTGAAAGGCATCGACCTTAAGATTAACAGGGGCGAGATCGCGGCGATAGTCGGTAAATCCGGCGCGGGGAAAAGCACTCTCCTGCATATCATCGGCACGCTCGACAAACCCGACACGGGCAGTATGACATTCGACGGAACTGACGTATTCGCTCTTAACGACAAGCAGATTGCTGCTTTCAGGGCGAAGGACGTCGGCTTTATATTTCAGTTTCACCATCTCCTGCCGGAATTTACGGCGCTGGAAAACGTGCAAATCGCATCGAGGATTGCTGGCAGCGTTAACGCGGACAGAGCGAAAGAACTTCTTGTCGAGGTCGGACTCGAAGACAGGATAAACCACAAGCCGTCAGAACTTTCGGGAGGCGAAGCCCAGAGAGTAGCCATCGCGCGCGCGCTTGTTAACTCCCCCGCTATAATTCTCGCGGACGAGCCGACCGGAAATCTCGACTCGCAGAACGCGGACGCCGTGATAGAATTGATTTTCAGACTGCGGGAAAAATTCGGACAAACGTTCGTCATAGTTACGCACAACGAGGAATTCGCGGCGAATTGTGACAGGATTATTAAAATGTCGGACGGAAAGATTCTATGAATAAATTAACATTTTCTTCACAATAATTTTACCTAACGTAAACAATATTTTTACTTATTTGGACACGAATGAATATTGAAAACGCGAAAATCGAGATTGACAGTCTAAACCTGTATTACGGAAGAACGCAGGCGCTGAAGAACGTAACTTTTAAAATTGAAGCCAATAAGATAACCGCGCTAATCGGACCCTCCGGCTGCGGCAAATCGACGTTTCTAAGGACTCTGAACAGGATGAATGACCTTATAGGTAGCGTTAAGATTTCAGGCACCGTGCTTATCGACGGGAAGAACATCTATGATAAGAAGACCGACGTCGTGAGCCTTAGGAGGAAAGTCGGAATGGTTTTTCAAAAATCCAATCCGTTTCCGAAATCAATATACGATAACGTTGCTTACGGACCGAAAATTAACGGCATAAGGAAAAAAGAGTGGCTCGACGATATAGTCGAGACGAGTCTTAAAAGAGCGGCTATCTGGGACGAGGTGAAAGACAGGCTCGGCGAGAACGCCGCGGGACTCTCGGGCGGACAGCAGCAGCGGGTCTGCATCGCGCGTGCTCTCGCGGTAAATCCCGGAGTTATTCTGATGGACGAGCCCGCAAGCGCGCTCGACCCTATTTCAACTTCGAAAATTGAGGAACTTATTTTTAATTTGAAAAAAATCATTACAATCGTTATCGTGACGCATAACATGCAGCAGGCGGCAAGAGTTAGCGATTACACGGCGTATTTCCTCAACGGCGAAATGATTGAATACGACAGGACAAGAAATATTTTTACAGAACCGAAAGACGAAAGAACTCAAAATTACATAACAGGTAAATTCGGATAAAATAAAATTATATGTATCATTATCTTGAAGAAGAACTCGACCAGTTGAGAACAAAACTCATAAAGATGGGAAGCCTCGTCGAAGAGCAGATAGACTTCGCGACGAGAAGCCTGTTCGAAAACAATCCCGAACTAGCTAAGATTGTAATCGAAAGAGACGAGAAGGTCGACAAGTACGACGTGAAAATTGACAAGATATGCCAGAGAATATTCGCGCTTACGCAGCCCGTTGCCGTCGATTTGAGAATAATAATGGCTGCACTGAAGATAAACAATGACCTTGAACGAATCGGCGACATAGCCGTCAACATCGCGGAGCGAGCCGAGCCGCTTAAAGACAATCTGGAACTGCTTAAACAGGCAGGGTTGTGCGATATGGCTGAGAAAGTGAAGTTGATGATAAACAAGACAATCGACTCTATGGTCAATAACGACCACGAACTCGCTTTCGGCGTTATTAAATCGGACGACGTAATCGACGAAATGGAACAGGATATCTTCCGTTCGCTCATATCGAGAATGGAACAGGACCCGTCCATAATTAAACCCTGCGCGCACTGTATAATTCTTCTGAGGCATTTCGAGAGACTCGCTGACCACGCGACGAATATCGCGGAGGAAGTAGTCTTCCTCGTTGATGCGAAAATTATTAAGCACAAAAAAAATCTCGATGATTTAGGCGTGAAGCCTGATGAAATCCTATGACATGAGACCACTGCAGGGAATAATATTGCTTTTCTTTCTCTCGCTCATCGCGGCTTCCTCATTCGCTCAGCAAAGCGATACAATAAGGAAAAGCATTCCCGTTAAAGACTCCGTGCTTCCCTTTGATTACAATAAGATTTTAAAGGACAATGTCATCTCACGATATTCCGATACGACGGGATATGACGCGTTCATCTGGAATGACAAACGGACTCTCGGCGAAATCCTAAATGAAAAAGCCGGCTATTTAGTAAATAATTTCGGCGGCTCGGGCCGTACCGCTATTAATTATTTCGGCGGCGACCGAGTGGGACTGTACAAAGACGGAATTCCGCTGAACAATATTTTTATTGACGGATTCGACGCCGAAAATATTTCGGTGAACGAAATCGGAAAGTTAGAGGAAATCAGCCCTTCGCTGTCGTTCCTTTACGGACCTTATTCGAGCAACGGCGCGGTTAACATCGTTACTAAAGACAGATTCGTGCCGAACATGTTCTCCCAGTTGCGCTACATTCAGGACCGCGACGGCGCGCTCTACGCGGATTTCAACATCAATTTTCCCGTTTCACGAAAGTTCGGATTGCAACTCGGACTTGGCAACCACGGCTCCGATGGGCATTACGCTAACAGCGATTTTGCTCTCTGGAGAGGAAGAATAAGGCTTAATTACTTCCCTTCCGACAGGATAAACATCAAGTTCAATTATTACCAGAATAAACTGCAACGCGGTTTGAATGACGGGCTCGTCAACTCGACGAAAGATACTCTGATAGACCCGAAACTCGCCGACGTGAAAAATACGGACGCTTATGAGAAATGGTCGAACTATTACTCGGACATTCAAACGACACTGAGATTATTCAACGACAGGAACTCTCTGACCAGGATTCAACTCTATACGCAGAATCTTACCCGCGCCTACCGGGACGAAGAGAACAGAACTGCGCCGAACGGTGTATTTGTCAGCGACGACTATCATTTCATAAATTACGGTGTCAGTGTAAATCAGAATCTGTTCGTTAAATTTACGAAAGATATTGTCTCTGACCTCAATGCAGGATACACCTATTCCTACAACTCGTCAAATTTCGACAGGTATTACGACATCCCGAATACGGCAGAGAAAATGGTTACGTCGGGAAGTTACAACACGAACCAAAGCAGCGTGTATTCGCGGCTTGACGTGAGCATCGCGGACCTGAAACTTTCGGGAGGCGTTAAAGCAGATTTCTATCCCTCCGACAGGTTCTTTGGTTTTGGTGGTCAGGGCGAGTATTTATTCAGGTTAAGCGATGATGTGTCTTTGAAATTAATAGCGGGAGGAAGCCTTTACAAATACAAAAGTTTTTATCTCGGAGAGTATTACTACGAGAATGAGTTCAACAGCGGCATTAATGAAATGGGATTCGCTTTAGCGTATGACGGACTGAAATTCAAACTTATGTTCAGGAATATAATAAATGACGAGAGTGTTTCCTTCAAGAATGCTTATGCGGATTTTTCATATATTACGAAATATTTCGACATCCTCGCGAACTTAACGACGCTGGGAGGCGATGCCGTTGGCATGAAAGGATTTCCTGAATTGTATTTCAAATCGGATATTTCGTATCACGATTTTCTTTTCAAGAATAAACTGAACCTGAGAACAGGATTCAACATCAAGTATATGAGTTCTCTTTCGGCTGTGTATTATTATCCGCGGTACAATGTAATCGGTTATCAGTATCCCGGAAGCGGCAGTTACAAGGGCTCTAACTTTAACGTTGATTTTTATGTAGGCGCCAGAATCGGAAAAGCCAACATCAACCTCACGTTCGCGAATTTGTTCAATACGCTTTTCTATGATTCTTATTTATATCCTTGGGATGAGAGAGGCGGATTCCTGAAATCTCTTTCGAGATTCACGATTACCTGGGATTTCTGGAACTAAGAAAGGAGCCTCTTGCAGGCTTCAAACACTTCGTCAACGCTGATGTTTCGAATGCACTTGAACTCATCTTCGCCTTTCCACTTGCAACGCGCGGGTTTCGGAGAATTGAAGAAACACGGACTGCAGTCGTATTCTTTTCTTACTATCTCGCTTTTAGTCTTCCACGGATACAATTCCCTGTAATTCGTGTATCCGAATATCGCGACCGTTGGTATTAAGAATGCAGCGGATGAATGCAGAAATGCCGTATCGTTCGAAACGAACAGACAGCACTGTTTAAGTCTCGACATAGAATCCATATAGTTCGGGGTGGACGCGAGCAGCGCCTTGCCGCCAAGCATTGCTTTAACTTCCTCATTTAATTCCGTTTCGCTACCGAACAGCAGGATTTGCGCCCCGTATTCAACAATCAATCTCTTTCCCAGTTCGGCATATTTTTCCTTCGCCCAGCGCTTGTGAATGTGGTTCTTGAGAGTCGAAGAACCGCAGTGAAAACCGATTATCGGCTTCTTGATGTCAATCCCGTTTTTCTGAAGCCAGAGAATTCCCGTATTCTCATCATCCTCGCTCAAAAATACTTCCATACTGCCAATCTCCTCGTCCCGGAAGTCCGCGATTTTCTTTATGAGATTCGTATTCTGCAGCACGTTATGTATGTTCTTTTCCTCGGGTACCCTGATGTTGTTCAGAAATTCACCCCTGAACAATCCTGAATGCAGATATTCGTGCCCGAGCCGTTTCCTTGCCCCGATGACTCTGTTTACGGCATTGTATTCCGCTCTATTCGACGGGTAAACATTTATAGAGACGAAATAGTCGTTCTTTCTCAATGCAATCAACTCTTTAATCGACTTTGCCTTCGGCTGGTTAAGAAAGTCTATGAAATATATGTTTCGAATGTACGGAGAGCATCTGTATAGTTCACTTACAGATTTAAACATAACCATCATATCTATATGATAATTAGGCAATTTCTCGTGAAGTAATTTCAAGGAAGGCGAAAACATTAAGGCATCGCCTATACCCGACAATGCATTAATGAGTATGTTCATTCTCTTTTACCCTTTTTCTTCAGGAAAATCGATGCTGGCAGCGCTATTATGAAAAGCCCTGAGAAAATCATCGTAATTGTAAAACCTGTATTAAAAGTATCGGATTCGTACCTCATTTCAACGACGTGCTTCCCCTTTTCAACCGGAACAGACCTGAGGCAGTAGTCCGTCTTGAGTATCTTAACGGGTTTCCCGTCAACATAAGCCTTGAAAGCGGGGTAATAAACTTCACTGAAGAAAAGGAGACCGTCCGCGGGCGTATCAACCTCTACTTTCATCCCGTTTAATCCGTACTCCATGATTTTCGCGCTGTTCACGGGAACCGAGTCCTGTGGATCGAGTTTCGGCAGGCTAACATTATCCTTCGTTTCAATCGCGAGAGTCCTCCTGTAATCGAAGCCTTTGGCTTCCATGTGATTCTTAACATCCGCGGAAGCGCCGAATTTCACTGCATCGTAAAACATCTTCACTCTCGGCAGGTACGTATCGCATTTGGCAAGATACTTCCCTTTCGCGGGGTCATTAATGATTTTATACTTCACGTTCATCAGGTCGTGAGTCTGCGTGCTGCCGGAATCGCTGTTGTTCGGCGGTATGTAGTTCTTCATGATAAGCGCTCCGTAACCTTCAATGAACTCAATGTTGCTCACGAATCCCTGATTTCTCTGGAACAGCATGTAATTTCCGTCTCTCATATTCACGCGGAAAATTTCGTTCTTCATTTCCTCCCTGAACTTGCTTTCCAATTGCGGCTGCTTCGTGTATAACTGCTCGGGATTCTTCGTGCCGTTGTTCTGGTCGAACCAGATGAAATACACCTCCGCAAGCAACACCGCGACGAGAAGAAAACCGAATATTTTTGCCTCTATCTTCTTAATCGAATAAAGATAGAATATACCAGCGAATAAAAGAAAGAACACGAAGAATATCAAGTACTGGCTTCGTACCCACGAGGCGACCTGCTCTGTTTTCTTCGCGTAGTCCGGTATGAGCGAACCCGATAAAATTATGATAAGAAAAACGACAGCGAACGCCAGCATTCCTACAAAATATTTCTTCGAAAAATAAATCCCTGTTTTATCCTCTTTGATTATCCTGTCAACTCCTATCACGGAAGCAAGCGACACGCCGAACGTGAACAGGAACAATACGTGCGCCGGATTCCTGAACCTGTTGAAGAAAGGCACGAAATCATAGAGCAATTTATGAAAGAAGAAATATCCTCCGAACGCGAACAAAATCGAGAACACAACGATGAAAATCGAAAAAACCGCGAAATTAATGTTCTTCTTCTCCCTGAAGAAATACCTGAACGCGGGAATAACGAGCAAAATAACAAGCGCGGATATGAACGCGTTCGAAATAGAAAACATCCACGGTCCCTCGGAATGCTTTGACCAGTATTGAAGGTCGGTGAGTTTTTCGTTTCCCGTCCACACGCCGAAAAATTTCGGCACCATAATCGTTATTAGTTCATAAGGATGAAATGAACCCTGTCTGGCGAAATTATAATCGAACTCCGCCCTGTTCGACAGGTTTATGAATTCCATCGCGGGCAGGAGTTGGAACGCGGTAAGGCCGAAGGCGAACGCGAGAACTATAACGAATCCCGAAGCAAGCCTCGCGATCTCCTTGTAGTTCTTTTCCTTTATATGTTCATACGCAATGAAAAGCGTGTAAACCGCCGCGAAGAAAAACGCGAAGAACGGAACCTGCGGATATCCCGCGAGTATGCATAACGCCATCACCAGTCCCGATAATACGGGATAATAATACTTCTTTGTCTCGACGAACTTCAGCCACAGCAGGAAAAACAACGGAAACCAGACTGCCGCTTCGACGAGCGGCATGTGCATCATGTGTATCATCGTGTAACTCGAATACGTGTACATCACCGCGAAAACAAGTGACAGCAGACCCGATACTTTGAAATGTCTCGCAAGGTAGAACGAAAATACGGAGCAAAGCAGGTAATGAATTATGATTGAGTTTTGAATCGCGAGCGCGGACAGTTTTCCGCCCGAAACGAACAGCGTGAGAGCGAAATTGAAAGGATACATCACCGCTATCTGCATGTCCGCGAAGAACGGCATTCCGCTGAACAGGTACGGGTCCCAAAACGGAAATATTCCTTTGCTAAGCATGTTCGCCGCCATGAACTTTCCGGGATAGTACTGCTCGATGAAATCATCGAACAGATAAGCGCTACCCGTCAGAAGTTCCCTGAAGAAAATTATCCAAAAGACGAGTAATATGCCGAGAACGATATAATCGTTCTCGAAAATATTTTTCTCTTCCTTCTTAACTTCGACCGTTTTTACTTTTTTAGCCAATCTGCCGCGCGCTGTTTTTAATTATGAATATGAATTGATAGCCGAGCAATCTCTTGAATATTCTTGTTTTGATATACAGAAGAAAATTAAGTACATAACCCGCGTTCTTCTTCAGGAACCCGGGAAGCACCTCAATAATCGGAATGGGGGTAACTTTCTTTCCCGCGACCGTGAATCCGTGCTTCGCGATTAGTTTCTTTATCGAACCGTATGTGTAGAAATGAAGATGCGTTCTGTCAAGTATTCCCTTGTCCGAATATGGAAACCTGCCTATGAGCAGATTCAGCCTGACGAATATATTCGCGACGTTCGGAAGCGAGACGATTATGTACCCGTCCTTCTTGAGAAACTTCTTCGCGTCATCGAGTATCGATTCGTAATCGAGCAGGTGCTCGAGTATGTCGAGGAAAAGCACGTAGTCGAACTTCTCTTCCGCCTCGAGTTCAGCCGGCAGTCCCCTGTTCAGGTCGTACTTGTAGAACTTCGCGAAATTTCTTTTAGTGTTTTCCGATTCGTCTATGAAATCGACGCCGACTAAGTAATTCCCTTTTGACACGTGCTCCGCGAACAAGCCGTCGCCGCATCCGACGTCGAGTATTCTCTGGTTTTCCTTCTTGTTCAGTATGTCTATTACAGTCCTGTGGCTTGAATACGGATAGAGTTTCAGTGGATAAGGAACGTAATACTCGGAATATATTTCCGATTTTCTTTTTCCTTTTACGGTCTTGATGTAATCATTCGTTGTCGAGAAAATATTCCTCGCGTACTTCATTCCGTTGACGTAGCAAATCTCGTCTCCGTAATAAGTCGGAATCGGTATCTCGATTATTTTTAGATTATGGTGATGCGCCTTTATAATAATCTGCGTGTCGAAATGAAAGTCGTTAGTAGTGTTATCAAGGTTCAGAAGGCTTAGCCCGTGAATCGAATACGCCCTGTACCCCGAATGAAATTCCGTCAGGTTCATTTTCAGGCGTTTGTTCTGGAAGGTAGAGAGCACTCTGTTCCCGAGATACTTGTAAAACGGCATGCCGCCCTTAAGCGCGCCGCCGTATTTCGTCATCATTCTCGAACCGAGAACAACATCCGCTTCGCCGTCTGTAATCGGAGAGTACATATCCTGAAGTATTTCAGGCGCGTACTGCCCGTCACCGTGAAGCAGCACGACAGCATCGAAACCGTTTTCCGAAAAATACCTGAATCCTTTTTTCTGATTCCCGCCGTAACCGAGATTTTTCTCGTTGAGATATATCTTCAGTTTGTCGAGTTTCTTTATCTCCTTGTAACCGACGGAGACCATATACGTGTTGTCCTTGCTGGCATCGTCAAAAACGGCTATCTCGTCAATCTCATCGTAAACGTTAGCGGGAATCCTGTCAAGCACCTTGTTCAAGGTAGTCGCCGCGTTGTACGCGACTATCAGTATCCCGATTTTCTTATTATTTCTCATTCAACTTTTTATTCGTATCTGTATTCGGTGTTCCGCCCGTCATCTTCAATCGCAGACTTTCTTTTTTCTGTATCACGCCGGGGTCCTTCGGGTCGAGTTCGTTCATCAGGTTAAGAGCCTTCTGGTAATCCTCGCGGGCTTCGTAAATATCCAGCAGAATCCTGTAAGGATTGTAATAACCCTGCATGTTCACGTTCCTGCTCTTCTTGTCGAGAAGCGCCCCCTCTTCCGCGCCCTTTGCGTATTCTTCAAACTTCCTCCTGTCGCCTGTCTGATGATAAATCATCGCTATCTGATACTGCTGGCGGTAGTCCATCTTGACTATGCCGTACGAGATGTTCGTTTCCATCCTTTTCAAGACTTCCCTTGCGTCTCTTGTTCTGGTAGTATCCGCGGAATATGTGTTCGCGAGCCAGATGTAAATTGTCCTGTACATCTCAAGCATTCTTTGCTGCGTCTGGTCGTAGAACAACTTGTCGTCGTTCAGCCCTCTGAACATGAATCCGTACTGCGGAGTCTTGCTCGGTTGTGAAGGCGGCTCCATCAGGCACTTCCTTGTTACTTCATCATTTACCGCTATCTCCGTGCCGTCGTTTACTTTATACGGCATCACCTTGTATGCCATTCCGTGAAGCAGAAGGTAATCTCCCAATCCTATGAAATTATCGGGCGATACTGTCGCCGCGAAATAGAAAGGTCTTTTCCACTTGCTTGCTTTTAGAATGTCGAGCATAAGCAGATCCGTGAACTTAATTCCTGTAATAGTTCTGTTGCCCGATTTCTGTCTTATAGTCGCGGGCATAGTGAACACGATTCTTTCGGGTTTCGTCTTCATCGTGTCGGGATAAGCCTCCGGCGGAACGTCTATTGTCTGAAGTTTCCTTTCGTCCCATTCGCGCGGACGCAGGAAGTCCATGCTCGACAACTGCGCGTCCGTATAAGACATCGGAACTGTCAGCGACCCGTAAGGCTTTTCGTTCTTCAACTGCAGGCAATACCAATCCATTTGCGCGAGAGAAAGATTGATGATTCTGATGTCCTGCCTTACTCCGTAAACCGCCTGAAGACACCAAAGCGGGAATGTATCGTTATCGCCGTTGGTTATGAGTATGGCGTCTTTCTCGCAACTCTGTAGTATGTTGTACGCGTAATCGTAAGGATAATAATTTCCCGCCCTGTTCTGATAATGATAATTCACGCGGAGCATGTTTACGGGCACGAATATGAATGACACCGCCATTACGACCCCGGCTACTCCCATTCCAATCTCCTTCTTGCTCGCGTCGGCAATCATTTCGATTATGCCGACTATGCCCAGAGCAATCCAGAGCGAGAACACATAGAAGGCAGCCTCGTAGAAGTAATCCCTTTCCCTCGGCTGCGGGTCCTGCTGGTTCTGATAAAGCGCCGTAACGACGCCCATCATAAGGAACATCGCGAGGAACACGAGCGCCATTTTCCAGTCTCGCCGGAAATGATGGAACACTCCAATCAGTCCGAGTATGAAAGGTATTCCGTAAAGTTTACTGAAATCTACACCGTCGCCCTGGTCGTATCCCGCTCTTCCGATATACTGCCAGAAAAGATACCTGTTGAACATTTCGTTAATCTGGTATTTCCACATGAACTCGAGGTCGCTCGAATAATTGTTCCAGGTCCTTTGATGCATTGCTTCCTGCGAATACCTTCTAGGCCAGATAAGCGGCTGCTCGCCGTACTGTTCCCTGTTGATGTACGGAATCAGTCTTTCGACACTGTCCGGATTGTTCTCGTCGAGCGGAAGATTAAGAACTGCCGAGCGCTGTATAACGGAAATATAAGTCGTGTATCCGGTTACTATCAGGAACAAAGAAAGGAATGCGAACTGCACCACCTTTGATTTCTTCTGATATCCGTAAATGAAACCGCCGACAATAATGCCGACAATGATTATGAACCCGATAACAGGCGAAGACTTTATTGCCGCGGGCATCTTCGATGTAATCAGCGGATAAACCACGAAGAATGAAAGCGCGGAAACTATTGATGCTATTATAAAAGATTTTCTGTTGTATTCGTATCTCTTGAAATAAAATATTAGACCTATTAAGAACACACACTGAACGACAAGCAGGTGTATGCCGAGAGAAAGTCCGACAATGTAAGCGGAAAACAGTATGTACTTGTCGCTTCCCGGCTCATCCGCCTTTTCCCACCAGAGCATCATCATATACATCACGAGAGTTATCAGGAACGTTCCGAAAGCGTAAACTTCCGCTTCCATCGCGTTGAACCAGAAACTGTCGGCGAAAGCGTATGACAGCGCTCCTATCGCGGAAGGTACGGCCACTATCAGCATATCTTTCAAATTCGCGGGTCTGCCTCTCCAGTTCATTATAACCTTGGTCGCAACAAGATACAGCAGCAAAACCGAAAACGCCGCGGATATTACGGATAGGTAATTCATCCTTAATCCGATATCGGACGCGGTCGGAAACATCGTAAATATCTTCCCTACCAGTATGTGGAGCGGTGCTCCGGGAGGATGTGGTGTAGATAACGTAAATGCGCAGGCTAAAAACTCGCCGCAGTCCCAGAAGGACATCGTGGGCTGTACCGTCAGCACGTAAACAACTAACGAAAACAAAAATACAAACCCGCCTGTAATCCAGTTGATTCGTTTGAAATCCAATGTGTTCTATAAAAT
>DATMXZ010000065.1:0-4093 GCA_035561235.1 Ignavibacteria bacterium | reverse complement strand
CAACAAATAATGAAAAAAATATCCGTCCTGAAAGGCGAATAAGTCCTGTCCTTTTCTTTTTCATTCGATTTTCATATACATAGTATCAAAATTAATTTCATAGTTTGAATACTGCTTCAAAAAATTTAAGACTGCTTAAATTCACGAAAAAATAACCGAAATTCAGCAAAAAACAAGGTTTTAATATTTAAGAAATGGTACAATATTTGCAAGATATCTTATCAAGTATAAAGGGACCTACTGTATTTCGTGACTACTGTTCTTTAACTTAAATAAAAAGTAAAGGGATATTTCTTATTCCCTGCATCTTATTCATCTAATTTGGCAACAATGAGAAATTTAATTTTTACGGTAATTCTTTTATTGGTGTTTGCGAACGCGCAATCCCAGTGGTATAATAATTACAACACGGGAAATGATATGAAAGCGGTTTCATTTCCCGATAATAACACGGGATGGGCTGTCGGAGCAAATAACACGATTGTTAAGACGACAAACGGGGGCAACAACTGGTTTACACAAAACTGCGGACTTCCATTCGTAACTAATTTCAATTCTGTATATTTCAGCGATAATCTTCACGGTTTCATCGTGGGTGATCCGTATTCAGGCAATCCAGTGGTCTTAAAGACATCAAACGGAGGCAGCAACTGGCAGTTACTAACTGTATCTGCCCCGAATTATGTATTATCGGACGTAGTAATAACTCCGAATGATAAATATATACTGATTTGCGGATATAATCCGGGTTCAGGTCAGGGAATCATCATAAGATCTACCGACGAAGGTGCAACGTGGAATACAAGATATAACAGTATGGGCAGAATTAGCCGATTATTTATGACTAATCCGGTAAAGGGATTTGCCGGAGGTGAGAATCTTCTTCAGACAGATGATAAAGGAAGTACCTGGACGATTGCATCGGCTGACTGCGAAATAAATGATTTATTCTTTCAGGCAAATAAAAAAGACGGATGGATTTGCACGGAAACAGGAAAGATATTTACAACGTCTGATTCAGGCGCAACGTGGCTGGAACAAATTCAAATTCACGGTGAATCGTTAAAGTCGATAATTTTTACGGATGTAAATAACGGCTGGGTAAGTACATCCGAAGGAAAAATATATAAAACCACAAACGGTGGCGAACACTGGACGAAACTTATAACGGATGCAAATACCTCTCTGAATGATATCGTAATGACATCCGGATTAATTGGATTTGCTGTCGGATTGGACGGCGTTATTCTTAGAACGATAAACGGCGGCGGTGACATTGTTACAGATTTTCTTGAGGTACATAATTCAAATTTAAATATTACATTATTACCGAACCAGACGGTATCTGATACAATTTACATTCCTCCGCGCCCGTTTGAAGAATATATGACTGTGGTCGATGTTGATGTCTATATAGACACGGTATTGACGTCAATCGACGGGAATTTGATATTTTCATTGTATCACGCCGGTGTTTCGGATACAATAATTTATAAAGTGGGCGGAACAGGCAGTAATTTTATAGGGACAAAACTTGATGACGAGGCGAACAGAGCGATTGAAGAAGGTCACGCGCCGTTCACGGGAGTTTTCAGGCCTTCAAGACTTTTATTCCAGTTCAACAACGTACCGCTAAGCGGCGACTGGATACTGAACGTTTATCAGGACGGACCGGGCTCTGACCCGAAGATTCTCACGGGAGTTATAAAATCGTGGGGAATGGGAGTAACAACGAACAACGCGCTGCCGGGAACGATACTGGGCGGAGGTAATACATCGGTTCAAACACCCGTGAAATACAAACTCCATCAGAATTATCCGAATCCTTTCAATCCCGCTACGAGAATTAAATTTGATGTCAGCGAGAGTTCTGACGTAAACCTGACTATATTCGATATTACGGGACGCAAGGTAGCAAACCTCGTGAATCAGCGGCTCGCGGCAGGCACGTATGAGTATCTCTGGAACGCAGCGGGTTATACGAGCGGAATATACTTTTACAGGCTCAGCGCCGGCAATCATTCCGAAACGAAGAAGATGATGCTGATAAAATAAGCGCGGGGAAAAACAAAGAAATTTTGTAAAGCAAAAAAACATATTAAGTAAAATTCGCCCGATTCCTGATAAAGGAATCGGGCGAATTTTTTATACCGCGGCGATTATTATTCCGTTACTTCTTTTCTTTCAGTTTAATCCAGTATTTGTTCTCTTCTTCTTCCTTGTTCATCTTTCTGCTTTTGTCGGTTACCGCCATATCATATTCCGCGGCTTTTTCAGGATCATTAAACCATAGATAAGGCAGCACGGTAATCACGTCAAGGTTCCTCGAAATGATTCCTTCGGGATAACCGAATTTATTATGGAACGCGATTCTCTGATACGGAGAATACCAGCCGAACGCGATGCCGAATTCATTACACGCGATAATATCGATTTCCCTGAGAATATTAATCCTCGATTTCACTCCAAACGCGGTGTCGTATGCCGCGCAGAGTTCGTCAATCCTTTGATTTTTTATACCCGGCCAGTTCGGTGAGCCTTCTTCATCGGCGGTTGTTGATTTCAGGAAACTTTCCGGGCTTGGAATTCTTAATCCAGAAAAATTAGTCGGTATCATCGTGAATGCTCTTTCGTTTCCCGCCTTGAACATTGCGGTCGGGTCGATTTCCTTCAGGTTAAGTTTCACGCCGATATATTTCAGGTCTTCCTGAAAAATCGTAAGGTATCTGTCCATTCCCTTTTGAAACGGCAAATCCAGTTCAAAAACTTTTCCGTCTTTTATCAAGTAGTTGTCGCCGTTCTTTTCCTTCCAACCCGCTTCGGCAAGCAGTCTCCGCGCGGAATCAACGTTGTATCTTATTTTCGTGTTGCCCGGATTCTCGAATTCCGTTCCCTGAAAATATGAATCGATGGGCAGGTAAGATTTGTAAAAAAGTTTATCGTTATATTTTTCCCTGTCGTACATAAACGAGATTGCTTTTCTGATTCTCGCGTCGTTGAACGGTTCTTTCCTCAAATTGAAAGCGATTCCCGAAATTCCGACAGGGTTTTCGTTGTATATTTTTTTCCTTGTAATGAGTCCCCTGTTGAAATCTTCGAAATCGAATTTTTCATTCCAGGTCTGGGCTCTGTTCACTAAGAGAACGTCAGTTTCACCTTTCTTGAATTTTTCAAATTCGAGCATTTCGTCCTGAATGACATCGAACCTTATCAGGTCAAAATTGTTCAATCCCGTCGCAAACCGTTCATTCTCCGCCCAGTAATCGCTTCTTCTGCGAATCATTATTGATTGTTCCTTCTTAATCTCATTTTTGTCGACAACGTAAGGTCCGGAACCGGGGATGAACTCGAACTGAAACTTTTCAAGGTATTCTTTGCCTGTCAGGTTTCCAATAATATGAGCGGGGAGAATCTTCATTGATGACGCGAAGTAAACGAACTGTTTCCAGTTAATCAATTTTGATTTCACGGAAACAATATACTTGCTTTCCGCAACGGGTTTCTCGTAAGAATTGAAAAGTTCATTATAATACGGGTCAAGAATGCCCGGGTCAACGAGGAGATTCCACGTGGCGATTACATCCTCCGCAACGACGGGTTTTCCGTCCGCCCATCTTGCGTCGGGATTAATCCGGAATCTGAAAGTCTTCCTGTCCTGAGAAATCTGCCAGTGGGAGGCGAGTCTCGGCGTATATTCACCCGTGACGGGGTCTTCACCAACGAGGGTTTCGTAAAGCATATCCTCCGCCATCATAATAAAATATGAATTGTAATCCTTTCCGACATTTCTCAGTGTCGGAGGAAAATCTCCCATTGTCATTACCAGGCTTCCCCCTTTTACCGCTTTGGGGTTTCCAAGAATTGAATAATCCGCATTCGTGTTCCAACCTTCTCCTTTGAAGCCGTTGCCTCCAAGGTCGGCAGAGACTGTCGGGTCAGCGCCGGGGGGCGTGTCGAATTGTTTTACAGATACGGGTTTGGTGTCAAATTTTTTCTTCGGTTTTTCGCTTTTTCCGCATCCCGAAAGTATAATGAATGAAATGAAAAATAATAAGAAAACACGATTCAGGTTCTTTAACATACAGAATCTCCT
>DATMXZ010000064.1:0-3749 GCA_035561235.1 Ignavibacteria bacterium | reverse complement strand
GAATAAGGTTTAAGGGTGATGAATTTTCACCCTCAAACCCTTACCTCAGATTAAAAAGTTAATTTGCGAATTATTATTTGATTTCAACTTTTGCGCCTGCTGCTTCTAATTCCGCTTTTAATTTTTCCGCGTCGGCTTTAGGCATATTTTCTTTTACAGCTTTCGGAGCACTTTCAACGAGCGCTTTGGCTTCTGTTAATCCAAGTCCCGTCGCGTTCTTCACTGCTTTGATGACTTTGATTTTTTCGGGTCCGATGTCTGCTAAGAATACAGTGAATTCTGTTTTTTCTTCTTCTTGTGCTGCCGGGGCTGAGCCTGCCGCCGGTCCCGCCATCATAACGGGGGCTGCCGCTGTAACTCCGAACTTGTCTTCAAGTGCTTTCTTTAAATCGGATGCTTCCTGTAAGGTTAAATTGGATATTTTTTCTAATAATTCTTCTACTACTGACATGTTTATTTCCTTTGGTTAAATTTTAATTCAAAATTGTTTTAAAAAATGCTAAGCAGCCTTTTTCTTGGCCGCTTCTTCGATAACGCTTGCGAGATCTCTGATGACCGCGTTAATTGCACCGACAATGCCCGATACGGGCGAATCAAGACTCGAAAGTATTCCTGCAATTATTTCTTCCTTCGTGAGCAGCGAAGCCAACTGCTGCATCTTGTCGGAACCGAAGTATAACTTATCGACTATCGCTGCCTTGAATTTCGGCTTATCGCTCTTTTCGGTAAGTTTCTTCAGAATCCTTGCTGGCGCCACCGGGTCGCTGTCAGCGAAAACTATTCCGGTATTGCCCTTGAAATGACCTTCGAGGTCGTTCACGAACTGGCTGTAAGTTTCACTTTCTTTCATTGCGCGCAATGCAAAAGTGTTCTTGACAACCTTGTACTTTATGTTTGCCTTGTAAAACTCGCTGCGGAGATTGTCCACCTCTGCAACGGTCATACCGGCGAAATCTATTAAATAGATAGCCGGTGCATTGTTCATCTTGTCCTTTATCTCAGCAATTATCTCGTTCTTTTTGATTTTCTCCATACCGTTTGTTATAAGTTATTAAACATTTGAAGCTTCCTTCCGGTTATCACAATCCCGGCCGGATTATATGTATAATGAGTGCGTAAACTTTTTTATGCCGCCGACTTTATATCCGTCAGCGCCTTGTCAATCTTTATTCCGGGTCCCATAGTCGTCGATACTGTAACCGCCTTAATATATGTTCCTTTCGCTGCCGCGGGCTTCAGTTTTATTATCATGTTTATGAATGTCGTGATGTTCTCAACGATTTTCTGCTCGTCGAACGACGCCTTGCCTATTGATGAGTGAACGGTTCCGTTCTTGTCAACCCTGAAATCAATCTTTCCCGCTTTAACTTCCTTTACCGCCTGTCCTACGTTCATCGTTACTGTTCCGCTTTTCGGATTCGGCATGAGTCCTCGGGGTCCGAGAACCTTTCCGAGTTTTCCGAGTTCGCTCATCGAATCGGGGGTTGCTATAATAACGTCAACATCCGTCCAGCCTTCCTGAATCTTCTTCAGGTAATCTTCGAATCCGACGTGGTCCGCTCCCGCGTCAACGGCTTCCTGCTGCTTTTCGGGTTTCGCGATAACGAGAACCCTTACCGTCTTTCCGGTCCCGTTCGGCAAAGATACGGTTCCGCGGACGACCTGGTCCGCGTGCTTCGGATCCACACCGAGATTAATGGCTATGTCCACCGATTCGTCGAATTTCGCTTTCGCATACTTCTTCAGCAGCGATACGGCTTCGGCTATCTTGTATTCTTTCTTCGAATCAAAAGTCTTGTTTATTTCTTTCTGTTTTTTTGTCAAATTCATAATATTATAAAACTAATAATTTTTTTATTCTACTGTTATTCCCATGCTTCTTGCCGTGCCCTTAATCATGCTCATAGCATGCTCGACGTCTCTCGCGTTCAAGTCAACCATTTTCATTTCCGCTATTTCCTTAACCTGCTTCGATGTAACTTTGCCGACTTTCGTCTTGTGAGGCACACCCGAACCTTTTTCTAGTCCTGACGCCTTCAGCAGCAACACTGCCGCGGGAGGTGTCTTTGTTACGAACGTGAATGACTTGTCCGAATAAACCGTGATTACTACGGGTATTATCAATCCTTTCTTGTCCTGTGTTCTCGCGTTGAATTGCTTGCAGAACTCCATGCCGTTCACGCCTCTCTGACCCAGCGCGGGACCAACCGGAGGCGCCATAGTCGCCTGACCTGCGGGAATTTGTAACTTTATAAAACCAACTACTTTTTTTGCCATAATATATATTTATTATTGATGTTTACTTATGCTTTTCTATTTGCGTGAATTCAAGTTCGATTGGAGTCTTCCTGCCGAAAATACTCACCATCACCTTGACCTTCATTTTCTCCGTGTTTATTTCCAGTATGGTCCCGTTGAAGTTGTTGAACGGACCGCTCGTTACCTTAACAGGATCGCCCTGATTGAGTTTTAAATCGATTTTTTCCGTCTGGCTTTCGTCGTTGAGAATTGCCTTAATTCTCTTTATCTCCGTCTCGCGCAGCGGTATCGGTTCGAGCCTCTGGCCCTTTATGTTCTTGGAGCCAACGACGCCCATTATGCTCGGGACTTTCGCTAGGAATCTTTTAACGTTGTCGTCAAGGTCGGCCTCTATTAGTATGTAACCGGGAAAGAAATTTTTGTACTTCACTTTCTTCTTTCCGTTCTTTACCTCAAATACTTTTTCCATCGGAATCATAACAGTTCTTATCCTGCTCTCGAGGTGCTCGTCTTTTATCTGCGCGTCAAGATACGTCTTCACTTTATTCTCGTGACCCGCTACAATTCTCACAGCAAACCACTTGAACACATCCGAAGTCGATTCCGCAGCGTCGTCAGTCCCGGGAATTTCAGGTACTTCCGTGTTCACGGGAATATCCTGAACTTCAGGCGTTTCCGAATTCGCCTCCTGCGGATTCTCGGATAACTCCTGAGACTCTTCCATGTTTTCCATATTTTTTGTTTCGTCCATCAATTCAACGTTTAAAATAATATTTTCAGAACTTCGCTAATGCCCTTGTCAACTATGTACACAAACACGGAGAAGATTATCATCGTCACGATAACAACCTTCGTGTAATCTCTCATTTCCTCTTTCTTTGGCCACGTGACTTTTTTCATTTCCTTGTAAATGTCCGTGAAGAAGTTTAATATTTTATCTCTCATTCTTAGTTATTAATTACGTGCACGAGTGGAGGGACTCGAACCCCCAACCGACGGTTTTGGAGACCGCTACTCTACCAATTGAGCTACACTCGTAGAACTCTTTTAAAGAACTGTTGCGGAATTGCTTGCTTTCGTTTTCAATAAGCGGAATCCTTAAGCCAGAGCTGATGACCGGGATTGAACCGGTGACCTCTTCCTTACCAAGGAAGTGCTCTACCAACTGAGCTACATCAGCAGAAAGAGCGGGAGACGGGACTCGAACCCGCGACCAACAGCTTGGAAGGCTGTGACTCTACCAACTGAGTTACTCCCGCGTTAGAACTGTTCATCGCATCCGCGCATAGATATAAAAAAACAATTATCGCTAATCGTTATGTGGGTAGGGAAGGATTCGAACCTCCGAAGACATTAGTCGTCAGATTTACAGTCTGATGCGTTTAACCACTTCGCTACCTACCCAAAATTTCTTTTGGCAAATGATAAATTTAGGGATTTTTAATAATTAAATCAATATATTTTTTTAATATATCAATAAAATTCTACGA
>DATMXZ010000063.1:0-12464 GCA_035561235.1 Ignavibacteria bacterium | reverse complement strand
GGATTTTCCGATGTAATAAATATTGAAAAGTTCTTTTATAAGAATCATCTTCCGGACTTCAATATGATTGTCTCGTTCAAATCTTAAAATATAGCCCACCGGATAAATCCGCGCCTTTGAAACCTACGGCACACCTCCCTTACGGATTGACCCCGTTCACTATAACATGTATTTCGCTTCCTCTACTATCATATATTTTACCGCAGTTAGACCCGGTTTTATAATTTCATAATTGATTTTTGTAACAGTGGTATGGGATTCAGGAAATTTTGGTTCGGAGAAATAACATTGGCATATTAATTACAGCAACACCGTTTCTGGCAACAACCCGACCTAAAAAATAAATCGCGATTTTTTAGCGAAATCCGTGATGACGGGGCATTTTCATTCGTCATTAACGTGAATACACTTTTTAATTAAATTATATTTATTAGATTTAACCTTAAACCGTTAAACACGGTTAAATTTTAGCATTCAATATAAAGGGAGGAAATACAACATGAAAAAGTTCTTCTTTCTTTTTTTTGCGCTAATCCTTTTCACAAACCTTCATTCGCAATGGAGCGAGCAGACTTCAGGAGTCACGACAGCCCTGCGTTCCGTTTGTTCAACTCCTTCATCTACCACCGCCTGGATATGCGGAGCAAGCGGCGTTGTGTTGAAAACAACAAACACGGGCTCGAACTGGATTAATGTAAGTTCGGGAATCCCGTCAACTAATACGCTCATCTGCATTTCGGCGGTTGACGCGAATCTCGCGCTGGTAGTGGGTTACAGCGGCTCGAACACCTACATGTACAGGACTTCGAACGGCGGAGCGAACTGGTCTCAGGTTCTGACCGAAGCGGGATTTTATGACGCCGTTTGTATGGTGGATGCGAATACAGGATTCATGGTGGGCGACCCGGTTAACAACAGGTGGTCTTTGTGGAAGACGTCAAACGGCGGCGCAAACTGGGACAGTACGGGAATTTACTGCGCTACGGGTTCTTCATCCGAGGCGGGCTGGAATAACGCGATGTACGTCGTGTATCCGAAAATATGGATAGGAACGAACAGCACTTTAATCCGTTACTCGAGCAACTGGGGCTCAACGTGGACGGGGCTTCCGACGACAGGCGAGGTAAACGGGTATTCTTTATGCTTCGACTGGCAAACAGGACAGACTGGTTTAATGGCGGGCGCGGTAGCGATGCTGCAGAGTTCCAATATGGGTTTTAACTGGTCGAACGTGCCGATGCTGGGAACGGGAAATGTCGTAGGCATCACGTTTACAAACCTGCCAGTGGACGAATTTACTGCGCCCGCCTGGTATGTAAGAACCAGCACGAGCATATATTCAAGCGTTAACGGAACGTCCTGGAGCGTAGAATACACGGCGCCCGCGGGAAATTTCAACGCTATCAGCCAGGCAAAACCCGGAAGGGGCATCTGGGCGGTGCGTTCAAACGGCGGCATATCATATCACACGATTATCACGGACATAAAAAAATCCGGAACGGAAATTCCGGGAAACTTCAGGCTTTATCAGAATTATCCGAATCCGTTTAATCCAGAAACTAAAATAAAGTTTCAACTTCCGGTTTCCGGCTTTGTAGCGCTGAAAGTTTTTGACGCGCTGGGAAAAGAGGTTAAAACGCTTATAGCCCGCGAACTCAACGCGGGAGTTTACGAGACGCTTTTCAATGCCGAAAACTTGTCGTCGGGTATTTATTATTATAAACTTTCGACTGAAAAATATTCCGAAGTGAAGAAGATGATATTCGTAAAATAAAACAATTAACTTTTCGCGAGAAAACGGCCGCCCTTGAGGTTGAATAAATTTAAAGCGGTGCAAGTTCACGCCGTTTTATAACGGCAGACGCGGTGCGTATAAACAAAGCCGCAAGCGAAAAGCGGTTTTAATTCTTTTTTTTATGCGCGATTGGCAATTCGGCAATCCCGTTACTTTACGGTATGAATATTCGCAGCCGCGTCGGCATCCGGATATTATTATTTTAACAAAACCATCTTCTTGACATCAACCTGTCCGCCCGATTCAAACCTTAAGAAATATATTCCGCTGGATAAATCCGCGCCGTTGAAATCGACGGAATATTTTCCAGAAGGTTTAATCTCATTCACTAAGGTACGTATTTCTCTTCCGGTAACATCATATACTTTCAATACAACCAAACTCTGTTTTGGAATTTCATAATCGATTTTCGTGACGGGATTAAAAGGGTTAGGGTAATTTTGTTTCAAAGAAAATTGACGCGGGGTATTAATAGTAATAACGTTGTTTACAACCGGTATATCAGCCATTACAAAGCATATATCAGGTCTGATACCCTGGTATGTAACGGCTTGAAGATAGCATCCGGCATCACTGCCGTTTCTCGCTGATGAAATCGGGCAGGGAATTATTGAAGAATTCACGGACCCCCGAACGACGGTCGGAACACTGTTGGTTGAATCATTGTTGGAACAAATCTCAATCATAAGATTATTTATTCCGTCGTAATTAAAATACGGCGGCGTCATATCTAAGTATTTCCATCCCGTATCGGTAATTGTACACGTTCCCGAGAATGCGGTTGCCCACCCGCTATTTGTCATTTCCCGCAGTGCTCCCAACGAAGTGTGCTGAAACCTTACCGACATATCATTCAGGGACTGGTAAACACAAGAGGTTACATAGAATCCGATTCTAACTATAGAATTACCCCCCGCCGTCACATTCTGAAATTCGCTTGCCCTGTAAATCATTTGAACTCTGGAATTGCTCGTTTCGGTGTGAAACGGATAAGTTGAAAAATCGTGTCCGTTTCCCAGGCAGATATTCGAAACATCGGTAATAACAATTTTGCAGAGCGTCGAAGAATCTATGTTATGATTTGAGGAAAAGTCCCGCGCGAATATTTTGTAGAAAACCGAATCGCCTATTTTGACATCAGAATTTAAAGAGTTAAACACCGAGAAATAATTGTTTTCGTCCGCCCGATTCAGTTTCAAGTGTTTAATTCCCGAAGCAGTGTTGTTTATATACCAGGAAACCCATACTGAATCCAGTTCGGTATTGTCTGTAACCTTTGCCCCGACTTTTACCGGCCAGTGAACTTTGGGAATATTTTGCAAAGGGTAACAAACTATAACAGGCTTGAGCGTATCAACCGAGGAAATAAACGAATAATAATTTGCAGGCGCTTCGTCAGGCGCTGTCGATGTTTTATTTAAAGAATCGGTTGTCGTAATATAATAGTTGTAAATCCCGTCACCCGACAAAGGAAGGTTTGCCGTCCAGTTGTTATTACCAGCGTATGTCAGCGCCGTTACCGACCAGTTAACGCCGTTTTTAGCATAAAGCAATTTTGTCAACAACGGGTTAACGCCTGAATGCGCCGGAATTATGGAACAATTTACAGGTCTTGTTCCCGCCGACTGTTCGGTGTTCCCGAGCGGAGAGTGAATAATTTTTGGTTCGTGTAGTTTCTTTACGTACTTGAGCAACTTGTAAGCATTAATCTTTCCGTATCCCATTTCATTGTGCCAGGAATATCCGAGAACCGTATAAGGTCCGATACCGTTGTATGTGTATTTTCCGGCTTTATCCGCCGTATTGCACAGCCTTATTCTTACCGTATCCCACCTCTGCGTAGAATCCCACGAAAGCGAAAGCGCGCAAACGCCCGCGCATATTGGCGTGGCGACAGACGTGCCGCTTATCTGATCAAAATAACCGCCGTTAAGGGTTGTTGAGTAAATTTTAACACTCGGAGCGACAACGGAAAGTTTGTTTCCGTAATTTGCCCCCCACCAGGTTTCAGCATCGCAACTTAAAGGAGATTTTCTGCTATTGCATGGATCCAACCCGCCGACCGCAATCACGTTTGGGTTCGTCGAAGGCCACTGCATCCCGGAATTGTAATTTCCGGTTGCAAAGCAAAAAACAGTTCCCTTTCCGTTTCTTCCAAAACTTACTCCGTCCTCTATCGCCTGATCAACCGCTGAGACACCCGCGCTTAAACCCCAGGAATTACTTGATACCCAGCCCTGTTGATACGAATAAATAATTCCGTTTATCATTGCGGACGAAGTAGTGCCCGCCGATGAGTTGAAAATCTTAACCGCTACGAGTTTGCATCCCGGAGCGATACCCGATATTCCGATTTCATTATTCTGTCCGGCGGCGGTAAGTCCCGCGGTAACTGTCCCGTGACCGTGATCGTCCATCGGATAGGGATGTTCGTTTATGAAATCATATCCTTTAGAAACCAGCAGGTTCGATTTTAAGTCGGGGTGCGTGGTATCTATTCCCGTATCCACGATGCAGATTATGCATTGAGGCGTGCCGGTTGTCAGGTTCCAGGCGCTGTCAACCCTCGTGTCACTGCCCGCTGTTCCGATGACGCCGCCGGGTATATTACCGCCGGTGTTTCTTATCGCCCATTGTAGCGGAAAATACTGGTCATTCGGAGTAAAGCAAAGCAATCCCGAGAAATAAAAATTCGGCTCCGACCAATTCACCATTCCGCTCTCGTACAGCGAATTCGCGGCATCTATCGATAATAACTTTTTGTTATCCTGAATTTTCAGCACATAAGATTTCCCGCCCGACAATTCAAGCGTCTGCCTGACCGCAAACCCCGCATTGTTTAAATAATCGTTAATGACGCCTTCGGATAGATGCGGTTTGAATTGAACAAGGATTTCATCAATCAATCCCTGCAGCACTGTATTCCCTCCCCCATTCTGCGGCGAATATACCGGAGAGGAGTATTCAATTTCTTCATTCCGGTTAATTGACGCAATCAGGTTCTTCAGCGCGGATTCGGTAACCGGGGTTTTAAGGTTTATGAAGTGACGTTTTTCATTTCTATCGATATCGGTTATCGGGGCTATTTCAGCGTAAGAACGCAGAACGGATGTTAGTCCCTCTGGAGTTTGCAAGCCTCTCGTTTTTATAAATATTTTATCCGTCCTTATGTTCAGCCGCTGCGGTTCATTCTTGTAATAGTAAAAAGCGGTAATTGATTTTCCGGGAATATAAAAACCGTACAGGAAAGAAAAGAAAATAATTACAACAAGCGCCGTGCAAAAGGCGAGGACTTTTCTATTCTTAATTTTATCAAGTAATAAATTCATAACGCGATTTTGTTGGAGAAAAAATAAATTTTAACTTCCAGGAAAAAACCAGCATTATCATTGCAATCTAAACATTCTTGATACTATTTTCAATACTGCGCTCCGATAAAAAACCCCGGTGAAACAAATCACCGGGGTTGTGAAATTATATTAAAAACGACTACTTTATAACTATCATTTTCTTTATGTCCGTAAAGTTGTCGGACTCAAGTTTGTAGAAATACACGCCGCTTCCGAGGCTTGAAGCGTTGAAGTCAACCGTGTGATATCCCTGAGCCTTAACTTCGTTCACGAGCGTTGCAACTTCCCTTCCGAGAATGTCATATACCCTTAGCGTTACAAGGCTCTGTTTAGGAACGGCGTAATTAATTGCCGTTACGGGATTGAACGGATTTGGATAGTTCTGCGAGAGAGAATAAGAAACAGGGATCTCGTTCTGTCCGATTATTCCCGTGGCAGCACCGGACGTGATTCTTATGTTCGGTCTGTATGTTCTCGAGTAAGACGTTGAAATCGTACAGCCCGAAAGTGACGAAGAATATCCAACGCGGTTAACGTTACTAATTGTCGATGAATTGACGGGCGATGTTGTTCCCGCGGAACTGTTATCGAAACAGATCTCGATAAGAAGACTTGAAGTACCGTTCCAGTAAAATGACTGTGTTAAAGGAATGTCCTGCCAGCCAGTTGAAGGAACCGTATATGTTCCCGAATAACAGGTAGTCCATCCGGAACTCGTGAACCCGGAAATCGATGTGGCTGTTGTGTTCTGCATCTTTACGGAGAACCCGTTCATCGGGGTCGAACTCCTCGTAATCACGTCAAATCCGATGTGCGTTATATGCGAGGCAGTCATTCCTGAAGCGGTTAATTCAGCCGCGGTATAAAGAATGTTTTGTCTTGCGTCGGCATATCCCGTGTAGAAAGGATGCGTCGAGGACGTCGTGCCCGTTCCGATTATAAAAATATTCTGACCGATAGTGACGTTGAAAGTATCCAGAACAGGGCTTCTCAGACTGCAATTCATTCTGTAGAAGAACTGCGCAGAATGACCTGCGGGCGTGTTGGCTGCCGATGTCGCGCTGTATTGCTTTACGACAGAGCCGCCCGCGGGAATGCTTCCGTAAACGATACTGTCGGTATTCAGCGTAACGTACGAACTGTTCTTGATTAATTTTCCCGCG
Organism: Ignavibacteria bacterium; assembly: GCA_035561235.1. GTDB lineage: Bacteria > Bacteroidota > Ignavibacteria > Tepidaquicellales > Tepidaquicellaceae > CAIKZJ01. The sequence goes on along the minus strand of DATMXZ010000063.1, from coordinate 6,156 downwards.
CCGTTAGTCAGCGCTGATGTTCCCGTGTTTTTAAATTGTATTTTCAGCATTACTGTCTCGCCGATATCCCACCTGTTGTTGTTGTTTCCCGCGGAATCATTGACTACGATATCGCCCATCTCCATTACAGGCGCGTGCGCGAGAATGTCGAACGTGCTTGTCCAGGTATCCGAACCGCTCACTGCCGTGAAATTAAAGATGACGCTTCTGCCGTCGGGAATCAACGGAGATACGTTGTAAGCGAACGCGTCGTTGATAGTTTTCGTCGCTCCCGCTCCGATAGTTCCGTATGCTTCAGTCGAGTCCGTCATCGTAATGTACGGGTCTGACGTTGTTACTTTTACGTTTACGTTTGAGGCGGAGACCGAGCCAACATTTTTAACCCTGAAGTTAAGTTTGTTTGTTTCTCCGAAATCCATAATTCCGTTTCCGTTGCCTAAAGGCGAAGCGTCGTTAATTCCCACGCTGTCCTTTACGACGTACGAGCCCGAATTCGGAACAACCTGCACGTTTCCGGTATAGCGGAATTTATCCTGTTTCGTAACAACAACTTTCATTACCTGTCCCGGAATCTGTGTTCCCGGAATGCTTATGCTTAGCGTCGAGCCTGTGCTTGTTCCCGTTCCAAGAATTGTCGTGTCAATCGTCAGCGCGATGAACGCTCCGGCGTCAGCGGTAACGTTAAACGAGGTCACGCCCGAAGCAATCGTGGAAGCGTGAGTTACGTTAAGGTTTGAAGGAACGTTGGCGTAAACGTTAAGGAACGCGTCGCTGTGATGATGGAACAGATGGTATGTTACCTCTTTGTTGCTTGTATTGTACGGCCAACTCGATGAATACAGGAAGTATTTTCCCGCCGCGTTACCGAAAGCCGGTTTGAAATCACGAGAGGCGGGGGTGCTTCCGTATGTCGGCATGAAGTTCGGCCAGAAGTTGTCCATCATTCCCCAGACGTAACAGTCGTTAACGAACGAATACGACGTTTCGGAGGCTGCGATTAACCCGAGAGCGCCCGCGTTTATGTTATTGTATTTATACCGGTGAAATTTTTCAGCGAAACTTTCTGACGAATTATTATACTTGCCCGTCAGACAGTTTATTGAAAATATGAAACACAAATTATTGTTGTTGTTCGTAAGTTGCGAGATATTCGAACTCTGGAAACCGGGTTCGCCCCAGCCTGAAGTCGAACCGTGGTCTCTGTGCTGCAGCGCGAAAGAACCTGCGTTGATAGCGTTAACGACCATCTGCGCTGTTCCGCCGCTCCATCCGCCGAGCGAATCCGGCGTAAGCGGAATGTAATATGTTCCCGCGGGTCCGAAGTAGTTTACGACCATGGACGTGTTTTGGTTTGACGACCACGAAGTTGTCGGTGTGCCCGAATATATGGCGTTGATTCTCGTGGGATTCTTTCCCATCACTTTCTTCCAGTAACCGCCTACGACTTCGGAGCAAATCTGGAACCATCTTTCCGTCTGCCAGCCAAGAGCCGTAATCGGTTTCAGATAATAGTTGGCATCGGTTGGCGGATTCCTTTCATAGTTCAAAAATTTTGTAATCATTGTTTCAAGTTCGACGGCATCTTGCGCGGTCATACGCGCCATTACGATATCCGGCAGTTGATTGTTGTCCATATCGCCGAGTATGTTATCTGAAACACAATAACTGTTGTATATCGGAGAGGTAACCGCGTTTGCCGTAACCGCGGGATTATAGTCGCCGAGCATCAGCGCGGCAACAGGTTTCACAGCCCAGTTTGTCCACGCATTTGATAAAAAGTTCTTTATCAAAGTCGGGTCGTTGCCGCCAATCTGAGCAAGCGTGAATATTCCCGTTTTGATTCCCTGCTGTATGCGGAAATTCCTTATTGAGTCCGCCCATTGTAAAAATACGGGGACATTCGGGCATATAATGACGTATTCATATCCGTATGCATCCAGTTTATCCCACTCTGAGTTTCTTTTTCCGTAATCTATCGAAGGCAGTGAAGAACCGTTCAGCAGCGCGTCTTCGAGTATCGGGTCGAACCACCTGCTTCTGAACGCGTCATTTCCGAAACGACCCGTACCGCCCGTGAAGTTGACTTCAATCTGCAAATCGCGATAAACAGTCAGTTCTTTCGTGACGGGATTATATTGGAACGGAGTTATACCGAGAGTAACAAAATCGACCTCTCTGATTTTTGAGACCGGTGATAAAACTACAGGGCTTTCCGGATAATTTGAATTCTTAGAGAAAACATCCGGGTTTTTCCTGTACTGCATCGGTCCGTCTTCCGTATCTTTTGGAATTCTCGGCGCGGGCGCGAGGAATACGTCCTTTATCACTTCGGTTCTCTTTGATACGATTTTAAATGTCGCATTAGAACCGCGCGGTACCGCTATCATCCGGCTCGTTCCCGGCAAATCCGGGAATCCTTCGTTATTCGGAAGGAATACGTCGGGCAAATGAACGGATTTCATGTTTACGCCGTCAATGTTGACGTCGTCCATGCTGAAACTGTGTATTGAATAGTTGACTGAAATTCCTGAAGAGTTTTGTTTTACCAGATTTACGCCCGCCGGACCCCAACTGTCCGAATAATTAATTTGCTGGGCGTTTGTTTCGCATCGGGTAATCAAAAGGAAGAGAAGAATTAGCGAAATTCTGGAAAAACAAACAAAAGTTGTTTTTAGGGAAATCATGGTATTTTGTTTTAATAATTTAGATAATGCTAATTTAAACCCCGCAGGGTGTCAAAAAACGTCAAAAACCTTAAAACAAATATACCACACTTTCGGGAGGTAATATAACTTAAAACTATTAATCAGCATTATCAAGTAAAAAGTAAGTGCAATACATGCATTTACCGGACGAAAACGATGCTCTAAAGCACCGTAAAATTACAGTTAATAAAAAAAAGAATAATTTCTAACGTTCTTAATATATGGCGCATGGAGGGGAAAATAAACTGGTAGATATTCTGAAAAAGAATTATTACGTTTTGGAAAATACATCTGCACTTATTCTATAAACTAAAAAAACGTCCGAGACTTTTTTTTAGGTTTCTTTTTGCCGTAAGAGACTTGGATTAAAGTTAAGACATTAGGAGTGAAATTCTTATGAAACAAATCTTTTCTTTACTATTTGCTTTGTTTCTAATCGTATTTGCGACAAATATCAATGCGCAATTAAATCAGGATTGGAAATGGTCACATCCGGGACCTCAAGGCAATACATTACGCTGGGTTAAAATGATCGACTCGGTAAACTGGTACGCGGCGGGTTATGCCGGAACATTTATGAAGTCATCAAACGCGGGTTCTTCCTGGACATTTTACACAAACGCGGGCGGCTGGCAGCCTTCGTATTACGGTCAGGGCAGAATTCTCTACAGCGGATGGTTTTTCAGTTTATCTACAGGATTAGTCTGCGGTTCAAGCGGCTGGATAGCGAGAACAACAAACGCGGGTCTTACCTGGGATTCAATCGCGTCACCTTCGACGAACGCCCTGTACGGAATTCATTTCATTAACAGTACAACGGGTTATATCGGCGGCGCGTCAGGCACCGTTTTAAAATCCACAGACGCGGGTGTGACCTGGACGTCATTGACAACGGGCGTTACTACGACAATATATAATATATTCGCGGGAGACAACTTCGTTCTTGCCCCGACCACAGCGGGAAATATTCGTTATTCCACTGATGCGGGAGCGACGTGGGCAACTTCATACACGGGTTCGTCTTATACCGTTTACGATGTAAACTTTATTGACGCGAACACCGGTCTGGCTTGCGGCTCATCGGGAAACGCGAAGATTACAACTAACGGCGGACTGAACTGGACAGCGGTAACAACGCCTACAACAACCACGAAGTATGAAATATTCTCAAGCGTAACGAGCACACCGCCGTCAACGCCTTATTCGGAGGGGTTCGAAAGCACCACATTCCCGCCGACGGGATGGAGTTCGGTCAGTGTTCTCGGTACAACAACCTGGGTTAGAAGCACTGATGCTTTTCACAGCGGTACGGCGAGCGCGTTCATTAGTTATGAATCATCAGGCGGCGACGACTGGCTCATTACTCCGAAATGGAATATTGCATCAGGAGACTCAATAGTATTCTGGTGGAAGAATCTTTTCAGTTCGGCTTATCCCCCCGATTCATTATTCGTAAAGGTATCGACAACCGATTCTAACGTAGCCAGTTTCACAAATACAATTCTTTCGTTAAATACGGCGACCGCTCCGTACACCTGGACAAGATTTGCGGCAAGTCTCGGGGCATTCGCGGGACAGAATGTTTACATCGGTTTCCGCCATAAAAATACGGACGGCAACGGCGGATATCTTGACGACGTGTCAATAAATCGTCCGGCGCAAACAACGCCCACATTCTACGTTGCGGGTGACTCTTACGGTATATATAAAACAGTAAACAACGGCGCGAACTGGACGTTGCTGGAATACAACGATGCGAATATGCCCTGGACATCAACGCACTACACGCTTGACGTGAGCGGCAACAGGATATTTTCCGGCGGCGCGTTCGGCTTGATGCAGAAATCAGTAAACGCAGGCGCGAACTTCTCCTGCCTTACAAGTTTCATGAGTCCGGGTACGAAATACGACGTATGGGCGCAGTACAACAACGGTAAAGTTATAGTTGTCGGCGCGCCGGGTTCCTCAGGTGCGACATTCGACCAGATTTTATATTCCACGAACGGCGGCACGACCTGGTCAACACCGACACTTACAAATTCAATTTCAACATTTTACGATATATCAATGCTGAACGCGAACACGGGATTCATCGCGGGTTCAAACGGCTCGCTTCGCAAGACAACAAACGGCGGTACGGTATGGGATTCCGTCGCGGGACCCTTCGGTACAAACCTGTTAAGAGCGATGGAATTCGTTAATTCAACCACGGGTTACGTATTCCAATCCACAACAAACAACGGCGGCGGCTGGAAGACAACAGACGGCGGCTCAAACTGGACCGCGATTTCGATGGGAACGGAAGAAAGCAGAATTTATTCTTCCTGTTTCATTAATGCGAATACCGGATACGTAGGCAACTATACCCCGAAACTGATGAAAACCACTAACGGCGGAGCGAACTGGACCGTATTGGCCAACACTCCGATGGGCAGCGGATATATATACGGCATCAAGTTCTTCGGACCCGATTCCGGTTATGCCTGCGGTTCTTCGGCTGCAAGGCTTTGCAGAACAGTAAACGGCGGTACGAGTTTTGATACGGTTCCGCAGCCGTTTGCGGCATCACTTTATGCGATGCAATTCAGCAATTTCCAGAACGGCTGGATATTCGGCTCAAATGGATTCGCGGGAAGAACCTCGACCGGCGGCGCGTCCTGGGTGTTGTACAACACTGCGGGTTCGACACCTTACGGATGTTATATGACAAACACCGACTCCGGTTTTGTGGTCGGTACAAGCGCTTACGTGCATAAAATCAGCAAGGCGCCTGTAAGCGGCATCGAATGGACACCGGAAATTCCGACTGCTTATACATTGAAGCAGAATTATCCGAATCCGTTCAACCCGACAACGACAATCGAGTTTGCCATTCCGAAATCCGGATTGGTGTCACTGAAGATTTATGACGTGGCGGGAAGAGAAATAACTTCCGCATTAAACACGATGCTCAATCCGGGCGTGATTAAATACACGTTCACCGGTTCGAGTTATTCGTCGGGAGTTTATTTCTACAGACTCGTTGTTGACGGTAAAATAATTGATACGAAGAAGATGGTGCTTGTGAAGTAACGGCATATGTCGTTATTGTAAATATGTTTAAAAACATATGAACACATAAAGAATAATTTTTAATAGCGGAGATGCTTTCGACAGGGCATCTCCGCTTTTTTATGTTCTCATTTTTAACGTAAACACCCCGCCCGAATTTCGCATAAAATTGTTCGGTAAAAAATATTCAACGTCTTACTTCCCGATTAATCCCCGGAACCGCGAACCGGGCTTAATATTCCTAACGAGACCGGATTACGCTCAAATTCTTATAAAAACAAATATTAAACAAGAATTATGTTGAAACGCCGGCGGGCAATTTCGCATATAATGTTAATCGCAAATTCAATCAAAATCGTGCGTTAATCCGGAAACAAAAAAATAATGCGCGGATTAAGAT
>DATMXZ010000062.1:0-13570 GCA_035561235.1 Ignavibacteria bacterium | reverse complement strand
ATTTTAAAAGATTATTTATGTAATCAGAAAATATTATCATGGCAAAATCAAAGAGTCCGCAGGTCAGGGGCAAGGATAAAATCGCGGCGGCGGATAAAGAAAAAAAAGGTTTGGATTTCTTCGACGGCGATAAGCCCGTCGTTTTGTTTTCGCTTCTCGGAGTCGTTGTTGTCGCTCTTCTGTTCTTTTTCAGCAAGGGCATATTTGACGGGAAGGTTTTTGCATCGGCTGACAATCTTTCACCGCTTAGTTTTAAAACGTTCATAGCCGACGCCAAGGCGCAGGGGATATTCCCGCTCTGGGTGCCGTATATTTTCATGGGGATGCCCTCTCTTGCGTCGATGACTGCGGCAATACCTTCAGTATATAATTTCTATTCTTACGCGTGGGATATGGTTTTCGAAGCGCTTTCGGGAGGCAATCTTTTCGCACTGACGCTGCCGTACTATTTCATTTTCGCCATAACCCTGTTCTTTTACGCTAAATATAAATTTAACAATAATTTAATAGCAGTTTTCTCATCTCTTCTCGGAGTGTTTGCAACGGGCATAATTCAGTTGATTATCGTAGGACATCACACAAAAATGATGACGTTCGCATTCTTCCCTCTGATACTTCTGATTATCGAAAGAGTTGCTGACGAGGAGGAAAAATCGTGGTGGAAGATGCTGTTATATCTCGGCATTCTTTCGATTACGCTTTTCATACAATTCCATTTCCATCACATACAGATGCTGTTTTATTCTTTCATGATGATAGGGATTTACCTCGCGTATCTTCTGATTTACGCGGCGGTAAAGAAACTGCAAAAGGCTAACATAGTAAAGGCGATAGTAATATTCGTTGCGGGTCTTTTCATCGCGGTGGCGATGGACGCCGACATTCTGCTTTCTATTAAGGAATACAGCAAATACTCGATGCGCGGCGAGCCGAGCATAACGGCGAAAGCCGACAACAAGGCGACGGACAAGCCGCTCAGTTACGATTACGCGACGAGTTGGTCGTTCAGTCCGGGCGAGGTTCTCACGTTCATGCTGCCTTATTATTACGGTTTCGGCAACGTTGAAATAAAGGGACAAAGAGCGAATCTTTACTGGGGGCAGATGCCGTTCACGGATTCGCCTGTTTATTTCGGAGTAATCGTTCTGGTTCTCGCGATTATAGGGATATCCCTGAACATGAGGAAAAATCCGTTCGTACAGGCGACGACATTAATTATAGTTTTCTTCCTGCTTCTATCATTCGGAAAAACGTTTCCGATTATATACGACCTGTTCTATAACTACATGCCGTATTTCAGCAGTTTCCGCGCGCCCGTGATGATTCATTATTATATGGACCTCGCGATTCTGATAATGGCGGGCTACGGGCTGAAATCGTTGATAGAGGCGATGAAGCAGCCGTTCGGTTTAAAATCGCTTAACAAGACGGCTTATATCGCTGGCGGAGTCGGAATCTTATTTCTTTTGATATCCGTTTTCGGTTTCGAAAGTTCGTACACGAACTCCGTAATTTCGGGACCGCTCGGGCAGAAACTTCAGTCGCAGGGTTACAACGCGCAGCAGGTTTCCGGATACCTGAAACAGCAGGTAGCGCCCAACGCTTATGAAAACATTATTTCGGATTTGCGGCTACACGGTTTTCTCATACTGCTCGTAGCGGCGCTTGTTTATCTTTACGCGAAGAAGAACATCGCGCGCAACGTTATGCTGCTGGGCATAACCGCAATCGCTCTTTTTGACCTGCTGAGCGTTACATCAAAAACGCTCCACTGGGACGACAAGAAACAGAGGGACGAATTCGTCGCGGAGACGGATTATACGAAATGGATACTGAGCAAGGAGCCCGACACATACAATTACCGCGTAGCGCAGTTCAACAAGGGAAATCTCGTGACGACTAACGACCTTGCATATTTCAGGCTGCATCAGTTCAACGGATATCAGGGCGCGAAACTCAGAATTTATCAGGACGCCGTTGACGTAGCGGGCGGTGAGAATCCGTTGCTGCTGGGACTTGCGAACGTTAAGTACATAATCTCGGATTCGCCTTTGAAAGACACGACCGTATTCACTGAAATGTACAAAGGTTCGAACATTGTATATCTGAACAAACTCGCTATGCCCCGTTCGTTCTTTGTAAGCGAAAACAAAGTCGAGACGGGCATAAACATACTGAACAGCATAAAAACAGGTTCGCTTGACCCGAGAGTTACCGCATATACAGAAAAAAATACAAGCGTAAACATCGACAGACCGGATTCGACGGTCTCGTCAAAGATAACCAACTTCGGGATTCACGACATAGAGTATGAAGTATTCGCGAGCGGCAACAACCTGCTCGTGCTCAACGAAATGTACTATCCCGCAGGCTGGAAAGCATACATAGACGGGAACGAGACAGAAATTTTTAAGACGAATTATTTCATGCGCTCGGTAGTAGTGCCGAAGGGAAAACATAAAGTCGAGATGAAGTTTCATCCCGAAACATATTATACTGGCAGGAGCATAAGCATCGCGGCAAACATAATCGTGACGCTCATTCTCGCGGGAGGCATAGCGGGAATATTCATTACACGGAAGAAGAAAACGAAGGAAGCACCGGAAACCGAACAGCAAACATAAAACAATGTTCAAGAAAATATTAATTGCAAACAGGGGTGAAATAGCCGTAAGGATTATAAACACCGCCCGTGAAATGGGAATCAAGACGGTCGCGGTATATTCCGATTTCGACAGGTACTCGATGTACGCTAAATTAGCCGACGAGGCGTATCACATCGGCGAATCGCCCGCGGCGAAGAGTTATCTTCTCGCCGACAGGATTCTGGAAGTAGCGAAAAAATCGGGCGCCGAAGCGATTCATCCCGGATACGGATTTCTTTCGGAGAGGGGTTTCTTCGCGAAGATGTGCGAGGACAGCGGAATCAAGTTCATAGGACCTTCCCACACGGCAATCGAAGACCTCGGAAGCAAGACGAAGGCGAAGCAACTGGCAGTCAGGAACAAGGTGCCTGTCGTTGCGGGAACGGAACACGCTATAAAGGACCTTGAAGAGGCGAAATCCGTCGCATTGAAAATCGGTTTTCCGATTATGATAAAAGCGTCGGCGGGCGGAGGCGGAAAAGGAATGCGCGTCGTCCGGTCGGTTGAAGAACTTGAGAGTTCGCTGCGAATGGCTCAGAACGAAGCCAGGGCTTCATTCGGGGACGACAGCGTTTTCATAGAGAAGTACGTTGACTCTCCGAGACACATCGAATTCCAGATATTAGTTGACGAGCACGGTAACGCGGTTCATCTCGGCGAGCGGGAATGCTCGATGCAGAGAAGACATCAGAAAATCATAGAGGAAACGCCTTCGTCCATAATGGACGACGACCTGAGGCACAGGATGGGTGAATGCGCGAAAACGATAGCGCTCGCGGCGGGATATTCAAACGCGGGCACGGTCGAGTTCATGGTCGATAAAGACAAAAACTTTTATTTCCTTGAAGTCAATACGAGGCTTCAGGTAGAACATCCGATAACAGAAATGCGGACGGGTCTCGACCTCGTAAAGGAGCAGTTGAAAATCGCTTCCGGCGAAAAACTTACTTTGAAGCAGGAAGACATAAAATTCAGCGGAGCGGCTATCGAATGCCGCATATGCGCGGAAGATCCCGACAACAATTTCCTGCCGTCAACGGGCAAACTCACGTACATAGGAAGGAATCTCGGCAACGGAATGCGTGAGGATACGGGAATAGAGCAGGGCAACGAGATTTCGATTTACTACGATTCGATGATAGCGAAACTGATTTCATACGCTCCCGACAGGAAACTCGCGGCGGAAAAGATGGAGCGCGCGCTTAAGAATTACACTGTAGTGGGCGTGAAGACGAACATAAGTTTCCTGCTGAACCTGCTTAAATGTCCCGAGTATTTAGAAGGAAATTACAACACTCAGTTCGTCGAAAAGGTGTTTCTCCCGAGGTTTGAAGATACAAAAACGGAGATTGACCGGGACACGCAGAAGGCTCTGGCTATAGCAAGCGTTCTCTTTAAAAATAAGAACGAAAAAACTCACGACGAAAAAACCCCGAGGAAAAAGGACAAAAAAGGCGGGTGGATAAGAAGGAAGGAGTTGCATTATTGATGAACAAATATTTCATAAACATTGAGGGCGTAGAAACGCCGATTGAAGCGGATATCGGGCAGAACGAGGCTTTGTTCGCGCAGGACGGGAAATCCGAATTTGTTTACAAGTTCATCACGGACGACCTTCTGATGCTTCGCTTGAACAACAAAAATTATCTCGTGAAGGCGGAGCACGTTCACGACAGCGATTTAAAGAACACCGAGTTCATACTCGAGCACGATTCAATAGCGTACAGGGTGATATGCAAGAACGAACTCGAACTTCTCACCGAGAAATTCGCGGCGAGCAGGGGCGACGTGAAAATTAAGAACGAACTAATTTCTCCGATGCCCGGAGCAATAGTGAAAATTAATGTGAAGGAAGGCGACGATGTCAAAAAAGGGCAGGTGCTGATAGTGCTTGAGGCGATGAAGATGGAGAACGAGTTAAAAGCGGCGGCGGACTGCAAGGTTCAGAAAGTTCTTGTCGAAGAAAAAGCGCCGGTAGATAAAAATCAGGTATTAATAAAATTCGAGGTTTAATATGCAGGCAATTCTCGCTTTCATGTCGTTGTTCGCGGCAGTTATTCCGATGGTATCTTATCTGTTCATAATCTGGTGGATGGACAGGAACGAGCGCGACCCTTTCTGGATAGTATTCATGAATTTTTTCTGGGGCGCGACGGGAGCGATATTTCTCGGGATTATCGGAAGCATAATGTTCCAGATTCCGCTCACGATGGGCATTCAGGTGTTTTTCGGCGCCGAATCAGCCGAACTCAGCGACCTTTCAGGCGCGATAATAACGGCTCCGCTCGTCGAGGAATTGACGAAAGGATTGTTTGTCGTCATAATGTCGTTCTCACGCAAGTTTGACGGAGTCGTTGACGGCGTCGTATACGGAGGCGCGATAGGGCTGGGTTTCGGAATGACGGAGAACTTTTTGTATTTCCTGAGTTACGGCAGTGAGCCCGTATCGTGGCTGTATCTTGTCATTATAAGGACGCTGTTTTCCGCGGTGATGCACTGCATGTCGACCGCGACTCTCGGAGGATTCATTGGTTTCGCGAAGTTCAAGCCCATTGGATTCAGGCTGTTACTCGTGCCACTCGGGTACATAGTAGCGGTGTTTCTTCATTTCGCCTGGAATCTTTCCGTAAGTTTTCAGGACACGACTGTTCTGGGTTTTCTTTTTCTCATACTTTATTTCTTCTCGTGGCTCGCGGTGTTTCAAATCGCTGTTTACATGGAGGGAAAATCAATCGGCAAGGAACTCGCGGATGAATCGGGCAGGGGTCTCATACCCGCGGAGCATTTGAATTACCTGCCGTTCGTATCGAGGCGGAATAAATACGGCTGGTGTCCGCAGGGGATAAACCAGAAGGATTACGTAAAGAGTGCGGTTACGCTCGCGCTGAGAAAATACCAGTCGAAACACCTTAAAGGAAAAACGAAGACGCTGTACGAGCAGGAAATCGAACAACTGCGATACGCAATTCAGATGATGTTTTACAACGCGCACATAAATTATTATTACAATCAAAGACCTCAGACTTAAATGTCACTGACAGACAAGGTTATCAAGAATACTTTCTACTATTTTATTTCTCAGATAGTATCTCTTCTGATACCGATGATTTTAACGCCTTACATCATCTCAAAAATCGGGCTTCCCGCTTTCGGCATATACACTATAATACTCGGTTTCATAAGTTCGTTCGGGTTGTTTGACCTTTCCATTTCGACATCGTTCATAAAGTTTTTGTCGGAATATTACAACAAGAATGACGATGAAAATCTGAACCGCGTACTGAACACGGGATTTTTCTTTTATCTGGTTTTTTCATCCGTTGTCGCTGTTGCGGGTTTTCTGTTAAGCGAAACGCTGCTTTCTTTGATTAACATTCCGCAGGACATAATGGACATAAGCCTTACGGCGTTCCGCATAAGTTTACTGACTTTTTTCATTTCCAACGCGGGAATGATTTTTTCTTCTCTTCTGATAAGCATTCAGAAGATGTATTTAATCAGCCTTCTTAACCTTGTTCTCGGCATTCTGAACCTCGCGCTGACGATATTCTTTCTTTCGTCGGGTTACGGGCTTGTCGGACTTCTATACTGTCAGTTGATTATAACGTCGATTACGGCGCTGTTCGCTTTTGCCGCTTCATTCATGAGCGTTAAGCCGCTGAGGTTAAGTCTGAAAAGCGTTAACAGGGCGACTTTTAAAAAACTGGGCGTATTCGGAGCGCAGATGCAGGTTTCAAAACTCGCGACAGTTCTCTCGGAAAAATACGACGAACTTCTTCTCGGAGCATTTTCAGTGCTAAGTAACGTCGGTTATTTCAACATCGGGAATAAGATTGTAAGGTTCGGAAAGGTATTCCCTTCGCAGTTCATCGTTCAGGTCGCGCCGACTGCAGCGGAACTTCACGCGAAGGGGGAGAATGAAAAACTGCAAAGGCTCTTCGGCGACGTGACAAGATATCTCACGGTGCTGACGGCGCCTCTATTCGCGTTTATATTCGCTTTCGCGGGACTTATTATCGAAACGTGGATGGGCAAGGGATATGAAATGTCAGCCGTTGTAATCAGAGTTCTGATAATCGGACAGTTTGTAAATCTTGCTTTCTCGGCTCCGGGAAATTCAATCATACCGAACATAGGCATACCGAAATACCAGATGTACGAAGGGCTGATTCATCTCTCGTTCAATATCGTGCTGACGTTCATACTCGTCAAACTATTTGACATATACGGGGCGGCTTTCGGAAACACGACTGCAACCGTAATCGGCTCAATATTCGTTTTCATAATCTCGGCAAACTTTTTCGGATTCAGAAAAACGGGATTTGCACTAAAGAACATCGGAATACCTTTTATCTCTTCGGCAGTATCCGCGGCAGCCGTTTACGCGGGTTACTACTATTTCACCGTATATTTTAAGACCGAAGTAAACAGGCTTAACGGAATAATCATTCTCGCCGTGTCAGCGGGTATAATGATTACGCTTTTTGTTTTATTGATTTTCCGTCTGAAATATCTTAACGATAACGACAAAGTTGTTCTGAAAAAATTTATAAACAGATTTGTTATGTTCAGGAACAAAGATGAATAATCCTCTGATAAGCATATTAATAGTAACACATAACCGCAAGGGATTTTTCGTGAAATGTCTGGATGCGGTAATACGCACGACTTCGGACATTGACAGGGAAATTATTATATGGGATAATTGTTCGACAGACGGCACTGCGGAAATCATCAAGGAATACGCCGCGACGCACGGGTTCATTCGTTATAACATAAGCGAAAGCAACGACGGCGTTAACGGAAAATCAAAGGCATTCGAAATGGCGCGCGGCAGCGGATACATTGCCTGTCTCGACGACGACGTGATTGAACTTCCCGAAAAGTGGGCGGAGCGGATGATGAGGGCGTTCTTTCTTGAGCCCGAACTCGGATATCTCGCGCTCGACGTCGTGCAGAACGAGCATACGACTGGGGCGAAATATCCCGCCGAAAGTTACACGGAAAAAAAATATCCGGATGATATAACGCTTCAGTTCGGTCCTGTCGGAGGATGGGCTTTTATGATACCGCGCATAGTTTATGAGCGCGTGGGCAGACTCAGGATAATGAGGAACAAGATATTTTTCGCGGAAGACGGCGATTACATTACCAGATGCGCCAACAAGGGATACACGAACGCCATTCTTAAAGACGTGAAGTGCTTTCACGCGACTGGCCCCTATTACAATGCCGACTACTCTGAAGTGTTCGACAAGAAAATGAAAGACTTTGAAAAAGGGGATGTGGATTTGCACAGGATAAAACGAGGGATTCAGTCTTTATACAGAAGAGCGTTGAAAAAACTTTTCGGAAAAAACAGATAGATTTTACTACATACAAGATGAGGATTAATTTCGTTGTCCCCGAATATACCAAGACAGGAGGAATGCGGGTAGTTCTTCTTTTTGCCGAAGAACTTATCGGCAGGGGTCACGACGTGTCTCTATACGCGCCGGGAGTTCCTTTTAATCCTTACAGGAAGCAGTTCAAACCGTATTTCATAAAACACCGTATAAGAAAAGCGGCGGGATATTTATTCGGTAAAGGACAGGTGGACCCGTTCTTTGCGGCATCGCGGGTAAAAATCAATACAGTACCTTTCATAACAGATTTTTTTATTCCCGCCGCCGATATTGTAATAGCAACTTCCTGGACTTCGGCGTATCCGGTGTACAGGCTGCCGGAAAGAAAAGGAAAAAAAGTGTATCTTGTTCAGGATTATGAAGCGTGGAATTCGAACGTGAAATACGTGGACGAGAGTTACAAACTTCCGCTTTACAAAGTAACAGTTTCGGAATATCTTAAGAAACTTCTTCTGGAAAAATTCGATGAGAAGTCGGTAAAGATTCTCGTCAGTCCCGATTACAGAAAATTCTATAATAACGACAAACGGTTTGACGGGCATTTGAGAATTCTTTTCATGGACCACGTGCTTCCGAACAAGAATGTCGAAGGGGCGTTGGCAATCGTCAGAAGAATTAAGGAAAAATATCCTGAGACAGTGTTTGATTGTTTCGGCGTCGACCGTTTTCACGAAATTCCCGGATTCGTGAAGTTTCACAGGAATCCCTCGGATGAAGAGATACGCCGTCTGTACTGCGATTCCGTCATTTTCATTTTCCCGAGTCTTTATGAAGGGTTTGGTATGCCGCCCGCGGAAGCGATGGCGTGCAAGTGCGCGGTCGCGGGTTACGCGTCGGCAGCGATACCCGAATATGCCGAAAACAGAGTTTCAGCATTGCTCGCGCAGAGCGGGGATTCCGAAGGACTGTTCGGATGCGTGGAAGGACTTATAAAAGATAACGAACTCCTCAGAAATATTTCAATGGCTGGATATGAACACGTAAAACAAAAACTGAACTGGGAAAAATCAACTGATGAATTTGAAAATGTTCTGAAAGGCCTCGTGAAATGATATCGGTCATAATAGTAAATTACAACACATCGGAAATTCTTGAAAAATGCATTGAGTCGGTTTATGAATTCGAGAAGAAGAATATTTTTGAAATTATTATAGTCGATAACGCTTCCGACAAGGAGAATATGGAGGCGCTGAAAAGAATCTCTGAAAGATTTAATCTTCCGAATATAATATATCTCGGTAAGAGAGTCAGTTTCTCCGAAGCCAACAACATTGGTTTCGAGGCGAGTTCGAAAAACGGATATACGCTGATAATGAATCCCGATATAATATTCACGAATCCTCTGTTTGAAGAACTTATAATAATAACAGAGAACAACAGGGAAATTGGGGCGGTCTGCCCGCTTCTCACGGGCGATGACGGAGGGTTTCAGCGCGGTTATTTTCAGCGTTATCCGACGTTGAGGAGATTTGTTTATTTCGATTCCATGCTCGCAAAATTTTTTGACGGTTCGGTAAAGCGGAGAAACAAATACCTCTGCGATATGGAAATTGACACGAACTCCGCGAGTTTGCAGTACGTCGAGCAGATTCCCTGCGCCTTTTTCTTCACGACCGCGGAAATATTCGAGGGTATAGGAAAAATGGATACTTCTTATGAATTATTTTTCGAAGACGTTGATCTTAGTTACAGGATTCATAAGACGCGTAAACTTGCTGTCGCTCCATTTCTTAATGTGCGGCACGTTAGCGGGGCGAGTTTCAGAACGGAAGATAACTGGTGGATGCACGGCAGGTTCATTATGAGCATGATTAATTTTTTCAATAAGCATTACGGAGAAAAAGAAGCAAGAAAACTTGAATGTTTTTCGGCAATTAATTCACGTATTATTATATTTCTTGAAATAATTAAATCTGTCTTCGGACAAAAAGACGAATACAGGATGAAGAAGCACTCGCATTTTCTGAAATTACTGAAAGAGAATAAATGACGGGAATTGTCATACCGAATTACAACGGCACGGAGCACCTGAAAGACTGCTTTGAGTCTCTCGGAAGGCAAGACTGCAGGGATTTCCGGGCGTTAATGGTGGATAACGGGTCGACGGACGAATCGGTTGATTTCACGGTGAAAAATTTTCCCGAAATCGAAATTCTTAAAATCGAAAAAAATCTCGGGTTCGCGCCTGCCGTGAACAAAGGCATAAAGCATCTTCTTGAAGACGGGGATGTTGATAAAATACTGCTTCTGAATAACGACGTTGAGTGCGCTCCCGATTTTCTTACGGAAATGCTCAATTGTTTTAAAAACGAAGAGACGGGCAGCGCCGCCTGCAAAATGTTGAATTATTTTGAAAGGGACGTTATAGACGCGGCGGGAGATTTTCTGAGTTTAAGAAGGTCGCCCTGGGCGAGAGGCAACGGAGAAAAGGACAAGGGTCAGTACGATAAGGAAGAATACGTGTTCGGTTCCTGCGCCGGAGCGGCGATGTACAGGCGGGATGTTTTTGAAAAAGCGGGTTTCTTTGACGAAGATTTTATTTCGTACTTTGAAGACGTGGATTTCGCGTTCAGGCTGCAGTTGCTCGGCTATAAATGCATATACAACCCGCGCGCCGTCTGTTACCACAAACGCGGAGCCACGACAAAGCAATGGAGAGGCTACGAAACCAGAATGTGCGAACGGAATCTGATAGGATTGAGGCTGAAGAATTATCCCGCTTCGATATACGCGAAATGTTTTTTGTTTTTTTCCGCGGGAAGAATAAAAAGGTATTTGAGATTTTTCTTCACGGATTCGCCGCTTCGGGCTTACTACGCTTTATCGGGATATCTGGCGGGACTCCTTCAGATTCCGCGCATACTCAAAAAAAGAAAAGTTGTTCAGAAGAAAAAATCCGTTGATAACGATTATGTCGTTTCTTTAATGAAAGATAATCCTTCGAAAAACTGATATGGGCAGGGACTTTTCAATAATAATAGTGAATTACCGGCAGTTCGTGTTTCTTGAGAAATGCGTCGAGTCATTATCGCGGCTTATAAAATCGGCGGATTACGAAATTATTGTTGTCAACAACTCGCCGGAAGAAGATTTAACTCCTCTTCTAAAATATCCCGAAGTGAGTTTGATTCAGTCGGATAACAGCGGCTACGCTGCAGCTAACAACAGGGCGGCGAAGAAAGCGTCGGGAAAGTATCTTTTGTTTCTAAACCCCGACACGATTATTGAAAATGATTTTTTACGTGATGTGATGGATGTGTTCCGGGACGGCAAAATCGGGGCGGCAGGGCTGAAATTATATTATCCGGACAGAAAGTTTCAGGTGTCGTTCGGGAAGTATGTCTCGATAACAGGAGAAATTAGAAATAAAAGAACTGAAAAATTATATTGCAAGAACAAGTTCGATGAACTATCTGCTCTCGAGGCGGAGCACGCCGCCGCAGGACCTGTCGACTGGGTCAGCGGCGCGGCATTGGTAATACCGGCAAGTGTATTCGGTGAAGTAAAAGGTTTTGATGAAGATTTTTTCCTCTATTATGAGGATGCGGACATTTGCAGGCGAATCAGGAACGCAGGGTACGGAATAATTTTTTGTCCAAGTCCAAGAATTATTCACTACAAAGGTGAGAATACAAACTTCGCTTTTACAGGAACTGCTTACATCGAGGCGAAAAAATCACAGATAACATACTACAAGAAACATTGCGGTCTGATGAGCCGGATTCTTCTTCGCTCTTACCTTTTGTCAAAATACGCACTTATGTCCTTAACTTTTAAGAAAGTATATTTTAAATTATTTCTTGTTTCGCTGGGCTTGAAATGAAAAACGTCAGGAAAATACTCGTTTTTAAACTTTGCTGTTTTGGAGACATTGTTTTTATTACTCCTTCGGTGAAATCCCTGAGAAAAAACTTTCCCGATGCGGAAATCGTTTTGATTTCATCTTCCTGGATTAAACCTCTTTTTCCATTTATCGAGGATGCCGACAGACTTATTATATACGACCCTCCTTCTGAAAGCGAAAATATATTTAAAAAGACATTAAAGGCGTTCGCGCTTATTAAACTGCTTCGCTCAGAGAAGTTCGACCTCGCCTTTCTCGGACACAGAAACAACATATTCGGGATGATTTTATTTCTTTCGGGCATCAGGCGCAGAATGGGTTTCAGCGAAACGATGTTCACGAATATATCGGCGGATTTCGAAAGCGGAATTCACGAGAGCGAAAGATATCTTAAAATATTCTCCGAGAACAATATGGTCACCGCGGAGTCTTCTGCGCGCCTAAGACGAAACATCAATAAAGAAGAATTGCGTAATAAAATCGGTCTGTCAGGATTCGCAAAAACGGTTGGCCTGTTTCCTTTCGGCGGCGTAAACCCGGGAACAAAGATGCCTATAAAAAGATGGAGCCTTGAGAATTATATAACACTTGCGGCGAAACTTGCTTCTTATAAGGATACAGCGGTCATTTTGTTTGAAGGAAAGGAGGAAGACGAAACGATAGATGCAGAATTGAGACTGCCGGAGAACGTTTTTGTGAGAAAAATCGATTTCAGCGAAATATCCGCCTGCGACGTGTTCGTCTCGGCGGATACGGGACCGCTTCACATAGCCGCGGCTCTCGGCGTCCCGACGGTAGGATTGTTCGGACCTTCGGACCCCTTGCTTGTAGCCCCGCAGGAAAACGAAGGACACGTGTATATCAAAAAGAATTTAAACTGCAGTCCCTGCTATACACCCGCGACGGCGGTTGACAGGAAGAATAAGATGTACTGGAGAGGCGATAATTTCGTTTGCAGAATCGGAACGAACGAATGCATGAAAATAATCGGCGTCGAAGAGGTTTTTTCGGCATTAATGAAATTATTAAAAAAATAAGATGAAGCGCTACGGAATACTGGGAGGAAGTTTCAATCCTCCGCATATCGGACATTCAATACTCGCCGAGAATGTGAGAGAGCAGTTGTATCTCGACAGGGTAGTCTTCGTGCCGTCGGGCAGGCACGCGCTTAAAGACGGCGACACGCTCATACCGGCAGAGCACAGGCTGAACATGGCGAATATTGCTTTCGGCTGCAACGAAAATTTCGAAGTGTCGGACATTGAAATTGAAAAATCCAAAACAGGAGTTACGAATTATACGGTCGATACGCTTATGAGCCTGTATGACAGGTATAAAAACGATTTTATAAAACTGTATCTTATAATAGGCATTGACAATCTGATTGAATTTCCGAAATGGAAAAATCCCGATAAATTGTTCGCGCTTTCGGAAGTAATAGTGATGAACCGCCCCGGATTCCTCGTACAGGATGTGGATGTCGAATATTCAAGAAAAGCGAGATACTTAAGCGTACCGATGCTGGACATATCTTCTACGGACATCAGGAACAGAATAAAAAGCGGAAAGTCGGTAAAATACCTCATCGATGAAAAAGTGGAAAAATACATACTCGAGAACGGGTTGTATAAATAATTACTTTATTTAAACAATCTTTGTTATTTTATATAAAATAA
>DATMXZ010000061.1:0-3978 GCA_035561235.1 Ignavibacteria bacterium | reverse complement strand
ATCAGGAACTGTATCAGGAAATTTAAGCGAAATTTCTTTTCTTCTTCTCACAATAGAAACAATAAATCCCGCGAAAAGCAGCACCACGCCGGTCCAGAGCACGCTTATGAACGGTTTCACCGATGCCTCGATTACGAGCGTTTCGTTCTGTGATACGTTATAGTTCTTGTTCCTGTCTATAATTGAAACCCTTGCGGTTGTTCCGCCTTGCTCTTCGCCCTTGACGCTCATATTCAGGAAATAGAATTCGTAATTCCTGTTGTTTACCATCATTGAAGGTGTCGGTGAAGGCACGCCGTTTGCAAATGCAGTTTTAATGTTTAATGTTTCACTGTTCTTCCCGTCGCTGACCTTAAGAATCGCTCCGAGCGTATAATTACCCGAAGCCATTTCCTTGCCGCCCTTTTCCATATTGCCGAAATCAAAATCAACGAACTCGACATCGAGGTCGTAAATTTTCTGCACCGCTCCTTTCTTCAGGTCGAAAGTCGCCTCTTTCGGGAATGGTTCGGGTTCTTCGAGACTCATTGGGGAGATGTATAAATCCTTATACGCGAAGTTCGCTATGTCGGGATTTTTCATCACACCGTTTGAGAACGAACTTATAAACATCACGGGTCTAAGGGTCAATTCTTTGTTGTCCTGCTCTATTGTTACGTTGAATGCGTACATTGTATCCCGCTTGTTGTTCGGGTCCATAAAAGGAGTGGCGCCGACATAAGTAAATTTGTATCCGAAAGCCTCTTTCGGAATATCCCGCTCAAGTGAAAGGTTTGTTTCCTGACTGTACCTGCCCGAACCGATAACGCCAAGGAAGAATAGCGCGATACCTATGTGGGCGAACATACCGCCGAAATTCATCTTGCCGTTCCTTATTATCCTTACGGCGAGTCTCGCATTAATGAAGAACGCAACGAGAGATACGAATGCGAATATAATGTAAAGCGGGTCGTGAAGCCCGATTACAATAAGCACGACAGTTACGACCGCAGATAGAATCAGCGGCAGAATCATATTGTTGTAGAACTTTTTCGAGTCTGTCTGTTTCCATTCGATGTAAAGGCTGATTCCCATTGTTATCATCAGGAATATCGCTATCGGCATCGTCATCTTATTGTAAAAATCCGCTTCAACCGTTGCCTTCGAGACAATCGGGAGGCTGGTTCCGACAAAAACAACAACAGCGGAAGCGCAAAGCAGCAGCGCGCCTATCATCAGGAAAGATTCCTTCGTGAAGAATTTCGAACTTTCAGTTCTGAGGTCTTTCAGACTTTTCCACCTGAAAATTATTGCTATTAATGATATAAGTGTAAATGAGGAAATGAAAATCACAAGCACGAGATATACGACCGCGCCCGGGTCAACGAATGAATGAACGGACGAATCGCCGAGAATCCCGCTTCGAGTAAGGAACGTTGAATAGAGAACCAGTAAAAACGCGAGTATGCTTAGAATTAGATTTGTCTTCTTATATCCGCCTGTCTTTTTCTGTGAAAGAATTGTATGCAGACTTGCGACGTTTACTATCCATGGTATCAGTGACGAATTCTCAACAGGGTCCCACGCCCAGTATCCGCCCCAGCCGAGCACACCGTACGCCCAGTATCCGCCCATCATTATTCCCAGTCCGAGTATACCGCCTGAGAACAGAATCCAGGGAACTGAGAATGTCACCCACTTATCGTATTCATTCTTCAGCAGCGAGCCTATCGCGAAAGCGAACGGGACGGTCAGCGAAGAGAATCCTATGAACAGAGTAGGAGGATGAATCGACATCCAGAAGTTCTGAAGCAGGGGATTTAAACCTCTGCCTTCCGGCGGTACGAATCCGTATTCGACTTCCTTAGGAAATGCCTCCCAGAGATAATGGAAAGGCGTTTTAAGAATCAGTATGAGCGTCAGAAAACTCAGTACGAGAGTGTATATAAGCATTACTTGAGGCTCAAGCCTGTCTCCTTTAGACACGAAGTTAAGCAGGAATATTCCGATTATTGCCGTGAACAAAGCCCACAGCATGAAACTTCCTTCCTGCCCCGCGTAGAACGTTGAAATAAGGAGAGGCAGTTGAAGGTCGGTACTGCTTTGTTCCCATACATAAGCGAACTGAAACTGATGAGTCAGTATTATATAAAGCAGATACAGCGCCGATGTTATTATGCCGATTGATGTTATGTGGAAGAACAATCTTCCCATTCCGAGAAATTTATCCTTCCCTGAATGCGCAAGAAAGAATCCCGCCATTGATAAAATCGACGCGGCAAAAGAAATATAGATTAAAACTTTACCAATCATATAATTTGGTTATGAGTTATTATTGTTGTTTATATGTGTTCTTGACGTCTTCACCCGTGCCTTCGTATTTCGAGGGGCACTTAGTAAGTATGTCCTTAGCGTAGAATGTGTCGTCTTTCACTTTCCCCTTGGCGACGACCATTGTAGCGATGTCAAAATTATTCGGTTTGGCTCCGTCGAGCACTACTTTCATTTCGGTGTTGTTGTCGTCTTTCATGTAGAAAGTAAAAGTGTTGGCAGCCGCGTCATATTTCGCGTCTTTCTCCTTTACCCAGGTGCCTTTGACCTCTACGGTCTTATGCTTCTTCTGCGCGTCTACAAATGAAGCGTATTCAACCTTGTTGTCCATAAAAGAGATGAAACCTACAACAATAAATACAACAACAATGACCGAAGCGATTACGATTTTGATTTTGTTCGTCATTTTTGTTCCTCTCTTTCTAACTTCTTGAGATTTCTGTCAATTTTGTTAAGGTATAAGAATATCCCCGCCCATATCACAAGCGCTATTATCAGGACGAGGTACATTGAGTTCTGTTCTAAAAAATCTATCATGATTATGAATTATTTTTACTTATTCTTGATAATTTAAGTTTTTCTGTTCTCATGCGTACGTTCAGAATCCAGAAAAACAGAAGCGTGAAACTGAACAGGGAAAACAAAAAGATAGACAGCATAATGGGATTCATGTTTATCTTTCCCTGATTATCCACGATGGTATCTGCAGGATGAAGCGAATCAACGATTCTCGGCATTATGAAAACAAAGAACGGTACCGTAACGAATGCTATTATCGCGTAAACCGATGACAGTTTTGCTTTCTGATCGTGATTCTCGATTGCAGACCTGAGCGAGAAATACGCGCCGTAAATCAGCAGTAGTATAAATATAGATGTTTCCCTCGGGTCCCAGTTCCAGAACGAACCCCAGTTGAACTTTGCCCAGAGTGAACCCGTTACTGTCGCGAGTATCGTGAAGAGAAATCCGACTTCAGCGGCGGACTGAGCCTTCACGTCCTGAACGAGGTCTTTCTTTCTTAAATATTGTACCGAATATATCATGGACAGCAGGAACGAGAGCACCGCTATCCACGACATTGGAACGTGCAAATATATTATTCGCGCCTTGTCTCCGAGTCCGGGTATGAAAGGAATCGGAACAACCGTCGTGCCGATAAGCACGAGCGTTATCGAAACCAGAACAATTAATTTATATGCGTTGTTCATACTGAATTTTTAGTCGTTCGGAATGGGTCTGCCCATGCTTTCGTAAATCTCTTCAATCTGTTTCTTGTTCCTCTGCGCTTCCGCGTTTTCGGAATCGAGTTCAAGTACTCTCTTGTAATGTTTCAGCGCAGGCCTGTATTTCTTCTTAGGGCTGAGATTCGCTTCGAACATAAGGTAATTTCCCGCAGCCATATGCTTTGCAATAAGTTCTTTCTTAACGCTGTTGTCCTTCTTAAAATTATTTTCGAAATCATATGCGCCTTTCGACAATTCGTCTGCTTTAGGGTCAACGGCAGAATCGGGAGCCGCGTCCATATTACCCTGATTCATCTGGTCAGGCGGCATGTTGCCGTGTGGATTTGGCATGTTCTGCTGTACGGGCGGCATCGTCTTGTTATCCGAAATGTTTTTCTTTTCTTCCATCTTCGAACAGCCCGCTATAAGCAGCGCGGATACCGAC
>DATMXZ010000060.1:0-2049 GCA_035561235.1 Ignavibacteria bacterium | reverse complement strand
TATCAAATTGTAATTTTTAATTAAATTTTCTAAACTTAAATATGTTTTTTAATCCCGACATATTATACCTAAAATTAAATAAAAATTATGATATTGCATACTCAATTCTGAAAGATATTCTGGAGCAGAAAATTCCGGATTTGAGAAAAACCGAACGGCTTTTCGGGCTTCAGAAAGCACGAACGGTACAGGAATTGATAAGGGAATTCATAAACAACAATCATAACGGGGGCAGGAAGGTAAGACCGCACAATCCCGATACGCCGATGGACATAACTCTTGCCAGGAACGCGCTGGAATCCGATACGGAATACCAGAAGATGCATTCTTCAATACTTCTGAACAGAATACCGGAAGTAAAACTCCTTGAAAAGTTTTACGGAAATTATTCTTCGCACGTAATGAAAATATTCGGGAAGTATGTTAAACTTAACCTGAAGCGGAAGTGCGAGATTGGGGCTGCTACGCATCTCAACCGTGTAGGCGCGTTGGTATATCAACTAAAAATGAACGACGAAGGAACCTATGATTACAGCGCCACGGCAGCACTTCACGATTCTATTGAGGATCTTGTTAATCTTAGGAGCAAGTCTGACGGGTACATTGACACGGATGAATACGACCGTTTCCTTGACGAAAATTTACCCGCCGAATTGAGACCGCAAATCAAAATACTTACGAATTATTATAATTTAATTCTCACATACGTACTCGGAATTCTTGAAGAAACGGATAAGGCTTTTTCACTTAAGAACATTACGGGCGAGATAGAAAAAATAACGGCCGTGAGAAAAAAGGAACTATCCGTAGCGGCTGAAAAAATGATAGAACTTTTCCGTGATATTGAGGCAGAGGGCGGACTGATAGAACATCTCAGATGGGAATGTTACAAGAGACTATACCTTGAAGGAATTGCAGGAGAATCATCAAGAAAGAATGACCATAGGATTTATGAAATAAAAGGCGTTGACCTGTCGGATAACGCGCACGGCAAGGGCGCATTGTCGATAGACGCGAGAATAAGAAATATTAACAAAAATCTGATGTGGGGTGTGAAAGGTTACGGAATGAAGTCAACCTGGAAACCCTTCAACGCGCATATACAGGAAATCATAGAAGACGCGTATCAGTCGGCAGAGTACCTTATACTAAGCGACATGCTTCGCCCTCATTCACCTTCGGATTTTATGATGTCGGCGTTGTTGAAAATCATAAAACTTGAAGACGTATTTTACATTTAAAAATTCCTTAACGCTCTGCCGGATATTCTCTATTTAATCAGAATCATCTTTTTCGTTTCCCTGAAAACGGTAATACCGCCGCTGATAACATCCATCGCGTAAAAATACAAGCCCGAATTCAAATTATCTCCTCGAAATTGGATTGAATGAACTCCGGGGAGCATTTTTGAATTCATCGGTGTAGCAATTTCTTTTCCGGTGATGTCATAAATCGTGATTTTGACCAGTCCCGGATTCTTTAACCCGAATGATATAACGGTACGGGGATTAAAAGGGTTGGGGAAATTCTGTGACAGAAAATAGCCGGCCGGAGTTTCGCCGCCGACGATGCCGATTGAACTGTAGATTTTAATACCCCGGTTATCGACATAATTCCAAACGCCGGGATAATTCCTGTCGATGTTCGCATAAAGAGTATCGGTTCCCGGGATAACCGGCGCGGTATAATTGAAATCCAGAGAGATAGTCGTTGTAAACTGAATGGGATTCTTATGAGTGAGTTCTCCGTTAAGCAGTTTCAGAAAAGTTGAACTCGCTCCCGGTGAAAGCGTACCGCGTTTTGCGGCAATATCAACGCCTCCGTTCGCGGAGCCGGGGAAATTAATCGTGATAGTGAAAATGGCAGTCTGACCCGCCTCAACTGAATCCGGGCCTTCAATGATCCCGTTGATTCCGGTGCCGAAATTATGACAACTGCTGCATCCGGCGCTCATTGTTTTTTTTGTCCTTCCGCTTATACCGTTGGGATTTGATACAACAAATGACGAGGCGAGTAAAATCAATATTAAAGCAGGAAAGAATACAATAA
>DATMXZ010000059.1:0-3961 GCA_035561235.1 Ignavibacteria bacterium | reverse complement strand
GTATTATGTTTTTATAACAATTTTCCCGCCAAAAACATTCTCATTCCCCGGTATTTAATAACTCTGTAGGTGCTGAATCTAATAGATTCTTAGGAGCGATATCTTATAGCTCCGTAGATGCGACACCTAAAAGATCCTTATAAGCGGCATCTAATAACTCCGTAGGAGCGGCTACGCGGAAAAATACTATTCCCGTTTTTATCGCTTTATATAATCCGTGAATTCTGCATTTTTGTATAATATCCCATTATGAAAAAACATTTTGACGTCATCGTTGCAGGAGCGGGAATTGTCGGTCTCAGTTCCGCCCTGAAACTCCTCGATAAAAATCCCGGATTAAAACTTCTCATAATCGAAAAAGAGAACGGTGTCTCGAAACACCAGACCGGAAACAACAGCGGCGTCATTCACTCGGGCATTTATTACAAACCCGGAAGCCTCAAAGCCGTCAATTGCACGCGCGGTTACAGAATGCTTCTTGACTTCTGCGAAGCAAACGAAATTCAATTCGACATCTGCGGAAAACTTATCGTCGCAACTAACGAACAGGAAATTCCCGCTTTGATGAATCTTTATGAAAGAGGCGAAGAGAACGGACTGAAGGGACTTAAGATTATCGACACAGGAAGACTGAAAGATTTCGAACCGAACGTCAGCGGGGTAAAAGCCATACACGTCCCGCAAACGGGAATAATCGATTACAAAATCGTATCTGAAAAAATTCATGAACTGCTGACGCGCAAAGGCGCGGAATTTGTTTTCAACGAAAGGATTGATCACATAAATGAAAAAACTGACAGCGTGGAAATCGGAACGGACAAGGAGTTTTACGACGCGAAACTTCTACTTACCTGCTGCGGGCTTCAGTCCGACAGGATTGCGCGCCTTAACAATAAAAATCTCGGCTTGCGGATAATACCTTTTCGGGGCGAGTATTACAAAATTAAAAAAGATAATAGCGGTCTCGTGCGGAATCTAATCTATCCCGTTCCCGACCCGCAGTTTCCTTTTCTCGGCGTGCATTACACGAGAAAAATGAACGGAGAAATTGAAGCGGGACCTAATGCAGTCTTCGCTTTCGGACGCGAATGCTACGGAAAGTTCGACGTCAATCCTAAGGACCTCACGGAAAGCCTTGTCTGGAAAGGTTTTCTATCCGTCGCGGTTAGATTCTGGAAAACAGGATTGATGGAATTTTACCGCTCGTTTTCAAAACCCGCTTTTACAAGAGCGCTTCAGAAACTCACTCCCTGCATCACGGAACACGACCTCGAACCGGGCGGCGCAGGCATCAGAGCTCAGGCGTGCGGAAAAGACGGGAAACTTATCGATGATTTTCTTTTCGTCGAAAACAAACGGGTACTTCACGTCTGCAACGCGCCATCCCCCGCAGCTACTTCCTGTTTTTCTATCGGCGAAACGATTGCAACAAAATTACTTTCCTGACGTATACACAAAAAAGAAACTTTTTAAAACTGTCAATGTTTTAGTCTGTAACAATTCCCCCTGAATATTGCATTGGAGGCGGTTTTTTTTATTAAACTTTATTTGGGGAGAGCATGAAAAAATTATTTAAAATCCTAACGTACTCCGCTTTAGGGGTGCTTGCAGTTGCAGTTGTATTCTTTGTTTATTTCAATTCAACATTTCCGAAAACAGATTCCGCGCCCGACGTAAAAGTCGAAGCGACAAAAGAACGTCTCGAACGGGGAAAATATCTCGTAACGCACGTCGCGGTCTGCATTGACTGCCATTCGACACGCGATTATTCTAAATTCTCGGGACCTGTCGTCAACGGCACCGAAGGCAAAGGCGGAGAAGTTTTTAACAAGCAGAATCTCGGACTTCCCGGAAGCGTTTTCGCGAAAAACATCACACCGGCAGGAATCGGTTCCTGGACTGACGGAGAAATCATCAGGGCGATTACCTGCGGCGTTAACAAGAACGGCGAATCACTTTTTCCTCTTATGCCTTATATGAGTTATAACGGGTTTACAAAAGAGGACCTGTTTTCAATTGTTGCGTACATTCGCACCTTGAAGCCGATTGAGAATCACGTTCCCGAAAAGTCTCTTGATTTTCCGATGAACTTTATCGAAAAAACAATTCCTGTAAAAAGTTTCAGTATGGAAAACAAGGTTGACAGGAATAATCCCGTCGAGTACGGCAAGTATCTCGTTCAGGTCGCGGGTTGTTTTGACTGCCATACGCCTCAGGAAAAAGGCAAACCCATAATGGAAAAGAATTTCGCGGGCGGAATGGAATTCCATACTCCTGATTTCACGCTTAGAAGCGCTAACATAACGCCTGACGTCGCGAGCGGCATCGGGTCCTGGACAAAGGAAATGTTCATTCAGAAATTCAAGTCGTTCGAATCCGATTCAGCGAAGAACGTCAGCGTCGGTCCGAAATCCTTCAACACTGCGATGGCCTGGACAATGTACGCGGGAATGACAACTGAAGATTTAGGTATGATATACGATTATCTCAGAACGCTTAAACCTGTTTACAATGTCGTGAACAAGTTTTCGCCTAAAAACTGATAACCGGTTTTTCCGGCGGAGTCAGGCGCTCCGTCCTGTAAAAGATTGGGAGAACAACAACAAACAAGGGGGTTGCGATTTGTTTCGCGCCCCTTTTTGTTTCGCGCGAAAAACTATTTACCGCGCTTTATATCCCGAATACAGCCATCCCGCCTTCGGACGTTTCCTTATAAATATTCGGAAGGTCGTGTCCTGTCTGGTTCATTGTTTTTACTATCTTATCGAAACTTACGATGTGTCTTCCGTCCGAGAGCAAAGCGTAAGTCGCGGCATTCAGCGCTTTCTCGGCGGCGAACGCGTTGCGCTCAATGCAAGGCGCCTGAACAAGACCGCCTATCGGATCGCACGTAAGTCCGAGGTGATGCTCGATTCCCATTTCGGCAGCATACTCTATCTGTGAAGGCGTTCCTCCGAGCAATTGCGCGGCCGCCGCCGCTGCCATCGAGCAGGCAGTTCCGACTTCGCCCTGACATCCGACTTCGGCGCCTGATATCGAAGCGTTCTCCTTCACAACGTTTCCGAATAGCCCGGCCGTTGCAAGAGCGCGCGCAATTTTCTTATCCGAAAAATCCATGCTTTCTTTCAATCTGTATAATGCGGCAGGCACAACGCCCGAAGAACCGCAGGTTGGCGCGGTGACCACGATTCCGCCCGCCGCGTTTTCCTCGGAAACCGCGAGAGCATACGCGAACGTGAGCGTTTTCTTTTTAAGCGAACCGCTGAATCCCTTCGACTTAATAAAATAACTCGATGCTTTTCTTCGTATCTTCAAACCGCCCGGGAGCAGACCCTCCGCTTCAAGACCCCGCTTAAGAGTTTCCTGCATCACTGCCCACACTTCAAGCAGGTATTCAAATATGTCAGGCTCCTCGTGCATCTCAACATATTCCCAGAAAGAACGACCCGTCTTGTTCGTCCAGTTCAGAATTTCCGTCATTGTAGTAAACTCGTATATTCTCTTCGTCTCGTTATCTTTCGTTCCGTCTGTTATTTTGCCGCTGCCGACGCTGTAAACAGTCCATTCGTCGAACGCCTTTCCCGCTAGGTCAAGCGCTTCGAATTTCATCGCGTTTGGATGATACGTTAAAAACCTTTCAGGCTCCCACACAAATTCCGTTTTAGTCGGTTGCAACGCTTCCGAAATCGCCTTATCAGTCATGTGCCCCTTGCCAGTTGCCGCGAGCGAACCGTATAGCGTCACCCTGTACGTAATCGCGTTAAGCGTTCTCTGCTTGAACTTCTCGGCTGCTTTCCTCGGTCCCATCGTATGACTGCTCGAAGGCCCGTAACCTATCTTGTATATTTCTTTAATTGATTCCAAATTCTCTTTTATTTGTATAACAAAAATAACCTGACGAAAATTAAGAAAATATGATGAACGAAAACCGGTTTTCGTTTGCTCAGGAATTATTGTTTTA
>DATMXZ010000058.1:0-5795 GCA_035561235.1 Ignavibacteria bacterium | reverse complement strand
GGTATGCCCTCCCCCGCCCCGACGTACGCCGCGGCACCCCCTCAAGAGGGGGACATGCAGGGATGGATGGGAAATTCGGATTTTCATTTATTATGCACAATAATAAGTGTAAATTGGACTATGGTTACTGACTTTTTAATTGTGGGAAGCGGCATAGCAGGGCTATCGCTTGCGTTGAAACTCAGCGCTCTCGGAAAGGTGCTCATCGTTACAAAAAAGCAAAAAGCCGAGTCAAATACTAACTACGCTCAGGGCGGAATCGCGTCCGTTCTCGCCGATGACGACAACTTCGACCTGCATATCGAAGACACTCTGTCCTGCGGTTGCGGTATAAGCAAGCGTGACGCTGTTGAGAAAATCGTCCGCGAAGGGCCCACGCGGATTTACGAACTTATTGATATCGGCGTGAAGTTTTCCGAGAAGAACGGGAGACTTCTGCTCGGACGCGAAGGTGGCCACTCTAAAAGCAGGATTGTCCACGCAAAAGACCTAACGGGAAAGGAAATTGAAAGAGCGCTGCTTCACGAAATCGCCGAGAACAAAAACGTTCAGGTCCTCGAATATCATTTCGCTATTGACCTCCTGACAAACAGAAACCTTAAAGAGAAAAACGGAAATTATAAACTCACGGCGAAAAACAGAAAAGAGAACGCCTGCTACGGAGTTTATGCGTACGATATAAAGAAGAAGAAGGTTGATAAAATAATAGCAAGAAATACGATTCTTGCCACTGGCGGACTCGGGCAGACTTACCTGCACACGACAAATCCCGCCATCGCGACCGGAGACGGTTTCGCGATGGGATACCGCGCGGGATGCCTTATCGAAAACATGGAGTTCGTTCAATTTCATCCGACGTCCCTGTATGAGAAGGAAATTGACGACGACACGCAGGTGTTTTTGATTTCCGAAGCGGTGCGCGGCGCGGGCGCTGTCCTTAAGACACGGAACGGCAGGGAGTTCATGCACAAATACGATAAGAGAAAATCCCTCGCTCCGCGCGACATAGTCGCGCGCGCCATTGACAGCGAAATGAAAAAAAGCGGCGACAAGTTCGTTTATCTGGACCCGTCACCAATCGGAAAGGAAAACATAAAAAAGAATTTTCCTCATATTAACAAAACCTGCCTTTCGAAAGGAATTGACATCACTAAGGAAATGATTCCTGTCGTGCCCGCGGCACACTATGCCTGCGGCGGTATCAGGACCGACCTTGACGGCAGGACGACGCTGAAAAATCTTTTTGCCTGCGGTGAGGTAACGATGACGGGCGTACACGGCGCCAACAGACTCGCGTCTAATTCTCTGCTCGAAGCGGTAGTATTTTCCGACAGCATATATAAATACATAAAAAAGAACATCGCGAACATTATTCCCAAAAACAGCAGGAAAGAAGAGTTCGGAAAAATTAAGCAGCGCGTTCTCGACTGGAACGACAAGGGTACAATCAATGCCGACGAATGGGTTCTTGTCTCGCACGACAAGCGGGAAATAAAAGAAATTATGAACGATTACGTCGGTATCGTAAGAAACACTGTCAGGCTTCAGAGAGCATTCAGAAGAATCAAGATGCTCAAGGCGGAAATCAAGGAATATTACAAACGGACAAAGGTCACCGTCGAACTTCTTGAATTAAGAAACCTCGTTACGGTCGCTTACATTATTATAAAATCTGCGATGATGAGGAAGGAATCGCGGGGACTGCATTACATGCTGGATTATCCGCGGATGAACGACAAACAATTTAAAAAAGACACCAGGCTGATAAAATATTAAATATGTCATCACTTACAATAGCACTCGTTACCTGGAACAGCGAAGATGAAATCGCCGAATGCCTTAATACGCTGTTTCACGAAACCGCGAATATTCCGGGACTAAGTCTTGAGACAGTCATAGTCGACAATAACTCAGCCGACAATACCGTAAAAGTAATTGAGAATTTTCTCCGGGTCACCGAGCAGAAAATCGTATTTATCAAGAACAAAGACAATCTCGGCTTTACAAAAGCCTGCAATCAGGCAGTTCACGCTTCGACGGGTGATTACATCTTCATTCTCAATCCCGATACGGAAATAATGGAGGGGTCGATAAGGAAACTTATGGATTACCTTGATGAGCACGACGAAACCGGCGTAGCCGCTCCGCAGTTGCTTTCAAGGCACGGAGAGATTCAGTTTTCTTGCAGGACGTTTCCCACTTACAGGGATATGTTTTTTGAAATGACTTTGCTTTCGACCTTGTTTCCAAAAAGCCCATTTTTCGCAAGATGGAAAATGAAATATTTCGACCATAACAGCACGAGAGAAGTAGATCAGCCGATGGGCGCCGCGCTTTTATTAAAAAGAAAAGTGCTTGAATCGGTCGGAGGACTCGACGAGAGATTCATAATGTTCTATAACGACGTGGACTTCTGCAAGAGAATCAAGGACGCTGGATTCAAAATCATATTCCTCCACGACGCGCGAATAAAACACATACAGGGAATAAGCGTCTATAAAGACCGCTCGGGTATGATTAAAATCTGGAATGCCGACTGTCTAAAGTACTTCAGCAAGCACAACAAGAATATTCTGTTGTATCCGCTGCTCTTGGTCGGGCTTAAAGTCACCGGAATTATTAGAATTATCCGCGCAAAACTTCTTAAAGTTTGATTTCAGGAATTCTCCGGTTTGTTTACGCAAATTTTGCGGAAGTTATTATTATTTGAATCGTTCGCAATGGAACCACCCCGAAATAATTTCCTTGTTGTAAAGCCGGTTGTATCTTCATAAAACAGCCGAAAATTGATAATTTTCAACTATTTTCAAGGAACTTACGACCGCCGTTTTGAATTTATAAATTGAATGCTTTATGTTAAATTTATTGTTATGGTATTTTAATGACGGAAAATTTATCAAATAGAGAAAAAGAAGTTCTCAGGTATATCGTTGAGAATTTCATAAGATACGGTCTGCCCGTCGGTTCGAGAATTATTTCGAAGCAGACGGGGCTTAACCTGTCATCCGCGACAATTCGAAACGTAATGAGCGACCTTGAAGATATGGATCTTCTCGAGACTCCACACACATCCGCTGGGAGAAAGCCGACTGATAGAGGCTATAGATTTTACGTAGATGAACTAATGAACAAGGAAGACCTGAACAACACGGAAATAGAATATATAAAGAACAAGATTGACGATTCGAAGAGCACGATTTTTAATTCCGACGATCTGTTCACTGCGACGTCTCAAATACTAAGCAAGATATCGCATCAACTCGCTGTCGTTACACAGCCGTTTTTAAGTTCGGGGGTTTTTGAGAAACTTGAGGTGCTGAACATATCATCGACACGCCTGTTGATTGTTATTACTATTAAGTCGGGTTACGTTAAAACCTTGCTGATGGAAGTCGAAAAAGTACTTCACATGCCGAGGATTGACAAAATAACACAGATTCTTAATGAAAGGCTGTCAGGGCTTACACTTCTTCAAATAAGGGATACATTCAAAGAAAGAATAAGCGACCTCAAGAATGAAGAGCCGGAACTGATGCAGATGTTTTTCGATTCAATAGGCCAGATTCACGAGGAGGATGAAAAAGGCAAGAAGGTGTATATATCCGGCACGGGCGAAATTATCGCGCATCCCGAATTCGAGGACGTGCAGAATTTTAAGAATATAATCTCGCTCACTGAAAACAAGAACCTCGTGATTCATATTTTTCAGGAGCCGTCGAAAAGCAGAGACGCCGTCAACATTAAAATCGGCTCGGAGAACGACGAAAAGGAATTAAAGGATTACAGCATTGTCTGCACGGATTACTCTCTCGGAGATGTTTCAGGTAAAATAGGAATCATCGGCTCGAAGAGACTGAATTACGCGAAAATGATTTCGCTCGTTGAATATACATCAAAACTGATTTCAGAATTAATAAAATAAAGGAGTTATAACGCGTTGATTAAAAAGGACGATAAATATAAAGAACATCCGGAAGATTTGAACAGCAAAAAGCATGAATCCAGGGAAGAAAAGAAAAAGGAAGATACCGTTAAGAAAGAAATAGAATCTCTGAAAGCGGAAACCGATAAATTCAGGAACTCACTCCTGAGAAAGGCCGCCGAGTTCGAGAACTACAAGAAAAGAACCGAAACCGAGATTGCGGGATATCTGAAGTACGCCTCTGAAAACGTTGTCAGGCAACTGCTTCCCGTTTACGACGACCTCAACCGCTCAATCGAATCTGTTGAAAAGGGAGAGACAAAAGATTTTGAAACTCTTAAACAGGGTGTTCTCCTGATATACGACAAGTTCAGGAACGTGCTCTTGCAGGAAGGTCTCGAGGAAATTGACATTCTCGGAAAAGAATTTGACGTAAATACCTGCGACGCTCTCCTGCAGGTTCCGCGCGAAGACGTCCCGCCTCACACTGTCGTGGACGTGGCGGAGAAAGGATACAAACTTAAGGATAAGGTAATCAGGTTCGCGAAGGTAATCGTATCGGCTGAACCGGAAGACAAGCAGGAAAATAAAAATGACTAAGAAAGATTATTATGAAATACTCGGAGTGAACAGGAACGCCTCAGTCGACGAAATTAAATCCGCATACAGGAAACTCGCGATGAAATATCATCCCGACAGGAATCCCGGCAACAAGGATGCGGAGGAATCATTCAAGGAATGCGCCGAAGCGTATGAAGTGCTTTCCGATTCGCAGAAGCGGCAGAGATACGACCAGTTCGGACATCAGGGAGTAAATCAGACAGGCTTCACGGGTTTTGATAATATCAACGACATATTCTCGCACTTCGGGGATATCTTCGGAGGATTCGGCGGCGGAAGCATCTTCGACGAATTCTTCGGAGGCTCGTCATCAAGACGCCGCGGTCGTTCACAGGGTATTCCAGGTTCGGATTTGAAAATTTCTCTTAAATTATCGTATGAAGAAATAGCGGACGGTGTCGAAAAAACCGTCAAGATAAAAAAACAGAAATCCTGCTCAGCCTGCGGCGGAACGGGCGCAAAATCGGGTAGCGGTTACGTTACCTGCAGCGTTTGCAACGGTCAGGGCGAGATTAAACAGGTGTCGCGCTCGATTTTCGGACAGTTCGTAAACGTCTCCGAATGTCATAACTGCAACGGCGAGGGAAAAATTATAAGGGATAAATGCCCGAACTGCGGAGGCGAAGGAAGAGAAAGAAGCGAAGAGACCGTTAATGTAAAGGTGCCGCCCGGTGTCTCCGAAGGCCAGTACATTCCGATGAAAGGAAAAGGCAACGCGGGTATAAGAGGCGGTCACGCGGGCGACCTTCTGATTTTCATCGAAGAGGAAAAGCACAAGTATTTTATTCGCGATAACGACGATATTATTTTTAACCTGAACATCAGCATCATTGACGCCATTCTCGGCGCGGACGTTGTCGTTCCGACTCTAAGCGGCAAATCAAAACTGAAAATTGAACCCGGCACCCAGTCGGGAAGCATTCTCAGAATGCGTGACAAGGGCATAAGGCACCTGAACAGCAGCGGAAGAGGAGACCAACTCGTTCGTATTCACGTTTTCATACCAAAAAAAATATCGGCAAAAGAGAAAAATCTCCTGAAAGAACTTAACAAGTCTGAGAATTTTATTCCGGATTCCAAAGACGCCAAAGGTTTCTTCAAGTCGATGTTCGAATAAAGAGCAAGAAGTTAGCAGTTAGTAGTTAGTAGTTAGTAGTTAGTAGTTAGAAAAGAGAAATTTGACATTTCGTAATACAATTTAAAATTTTAAATTTACATTTGCATTTTCAACTTTACACTTTCGTCTTTACAC
>DATMXZ010000057.1:0-3480 GCA_035561235.1 Ignavibacteria bacterium | reverse complement strand
TTTCTGTTCTCTCGGCAAATAATGTCGCCGAATTTGATTTTATTATTTTAACTTTTAAGAAATCTCCCGCCGCGCTGCTGCCTCTCGGCACTATTACTGTCTTGTTGCAGTCCGTTCTTCCCATCAGAAAATCCTCTGACTTCTTGCTGCTTCCCTCAATCAGTACTTCTTTTTCGCAGCCTATTAGTTTCTTATTTATGCGCGACGATAGTTTTCTCTGCAAACTTATAATTTCGTCCAGCCTCCGTAGTTTCACTTCCTTCGCGACGTCGTCTTCGAGCCTGTACGACTTCGTGTTTTCTCTCGGCGAATATGCGAATGTGTAAGCGCTGTCATATTCCGCTCTTTCCATCAGTTCAAGCGTCATCCTGTGGTCCTCTTCCGTTTCCGTCGGGAATCCCGTTATTATGTCCGTCGATAACCCGATTCCCGGCATTATCTCCTTTGCGTAATTAAGAACTTCGAGATAATGCTTTATTGAATACAGCCTGTTCATCAGTTTCAGTATTCTCTCCGAACCCGACTGCACCGGCAGATGTATGTACTTGCAAATATTATCATATTTAGCCATCGTTTCAAGTAATTTCCTCGAACAGTCGTATGGATGAGATGTCGCGTACCTTATTCTCATTCCGGGAACAGCCTCTGCAACTTGCCTTAGCAAATCGGCAAAATCGTTCCCGCTTTCATTGTATGAATTTACATTCTGACCCAGCAGGGTCACTTCCTTTACGCCCTCCTCAAAAAGCGATGCCGCTTCGTTCACTATGCTCGATACTTTCCTCGACCTTTCCCTGCCCCGCGTGAACGGCACGACGCAGAATGTGCAGAACTTGTCGCATCCCCGCATCACTGATATCCACGCCGTTACTCCTTCCTTGCGCACAGGTACTATGTCGTCGTATGTTTCGTCTCTTGACAACTTTACGGCAATTCCTTTCTCGCCCGTGCCATATAAGTTCTCTATCAGCCGCGGAAGTTTTCTGTATTCGTCGGGACCGACAATTATATCTACTATCTTTTCTTTTTCGATTAAGTCCTTCCTCAGCCTCTCGGCCATGCATCCAAGAATTCCGATTACTTTTTCTGGACTCTTCCTCTTTATCCCTTTCAATTGCTTGAGCCTGTTGTATATCTTCCGCTCGGCGTTTTCCCTGACACTGCAGGTGTTCAGAAAAATTAAATCGGATTCGCTTATTTCCGTCGTCTCGTTGTATCCGAAATCGCTGAGTAACCTAAGTATTATCTCCGTATCCGATACGTTCATCTGGCATCCGTATGTCTCTATGTACACCCGCTTGTTGTTCGAATTTAAGTTGAACTTGCTCTTCGAAACTTTCTCTCCGTTGTTTAATATTAATCCATCAAATGATATCAAGACGTTACTTTCTTCCTTATCAAAAATGCTGTGACTGTTTCTACTATTCCCTTTGCGTCAAGTTTCAAATCAGCGTGCAGTTCCTCGGGCTTGCCGTGCTCAATGAACTTGTCAGGCAAACCGTGTATTAATATGTCGTTCTTGTATCCGTATTGCTCCGCGAATTCTGATACAGCGCTGCCGAATCCTCCGAGTATTGAATTTTCTTCTATTGTTATTACTTTTTCGAATTTCTCGAATATAAGCCGCAGAAGTTCCGAATCAAGCGGCTTGACAAACCTCATGTTTACTACCTCGGCGCTTATCCCCCGCTCTTCAAGCCCTTCCGCCGCCTTCATCGAATTGTGCACCATGCTTCCCACCGCAAGTATTGCAACGTCATTCCCCTCTTTAACAACTTCACCCTTGCCGATTTCAAGTTGTTTGAAACCGCCGGCCTCTATGCCGAGCGCGTTACCGCGTGGATATCTAAGCGCTATTGGTCCGCGCTTGTATAAAGTCGCGGTGTATAACATGTTCCTCAGTTCGCCCTCGTCTTTCGGTGCCATTATAACCATTCCCGGTATCAATCTTAAATATGAAAGGTCGAATGCGCCGTGATGCGTCGGACCGTCAGCCCCTACCAGACCGCCCCTGTCAAGCACGAATACAACGCTTAGTTTTTGAGTCGCTACATCATGTATTATCTGGTCAAATGCCCTCTGAAGAAACGTCGAATATATTGCCACGATAGGTGTAAATCCCTCTGTCGAAAGTCCGGCCGCGAATGTTACCGCGTGTTGCTCCGCTATGCCTACGTCGAAATACCTTTCGGGTATCGCTTCTTTCATCTTGTTTAAACCCGTGCCGTCCGGCATCGCCGCCGTTATCGCTATTATCTTTTCGTCTTTCTTGGCGAGTTCTACCAGCGCTTCTCCGAATACCGAAGTGTACGCGGGTACAGTCGATTTCTTCAGTTCTATTCCCGTCGTTTTGTCAAAAGGGTTTAACGCGTGCAGTTTCTGATAGTGCTTCGGCGCGTATGATGGTCCCTTGCCCTTTTCCGTGAATACGTGGACCAGCAGCGGTCCCGAGAAATTTTTGATTTCTTCGAATGTCTTTACGAGATTTACTACGTTGTGCCCGTTGATGGGTCCGAAATACCTGAATCCCAGAGCCTCGAATAACATCCCCGGCGTCAGTACGCCCTTTAAACCGCCCTCTATCTTCGCCGCCATTGCCCGCAGCCTGTCGCTGTTCTTCTTGTCAACCTTTCCCGTCAGATTCCATATCTTGTTCCTCAGCCTGTTGTATGATTCGTTTAACATCAGGTCAACAAAATAATTCTGTAGCGACCATACGTTCGGCGCTATCGACATCTTGTTGTCGTTAAGCACTACTATCATGTCCTTCTTCAAAAGACCTATGTTGTTCATCGCCTCGTATGCCATACCGCCCGTCATCGAACCGTCGCCGATTATCGATATTACCTTGAATTTCTTTTTCTGGAAATCCCGCGCGGTCGCTATTCCGAGCGATGCCGATAATGAAGTTGTAGCGTGTCCCGCTCCGAATGCGTCATATTCGCTCTCCGTCCGTTTCAAAAATCCGCTTATCCCGCCCTTCTGCCGTATCGTATGCAGAAGTTTCTTGCGCCCTGTAAGTATCTTGTGTATGTATCCCTGATGCCCTACATCCCATATCATCTTGTCCTGAGGCGCGTTGAATACGTAATGAAGCGCTAACGTCAGTTCCACTACGCCGAGCGATGAACCGAGATGCCCGCCTATCCTCGATATCGTGTCCATTAGAAAATCCCGCAATTCGTCCGATAATTCTCGAAGGTCGGGAAGCGATAGTTTCTTTAAATCAGACGGATATTCGATGTCTTTCAGAAACTTCGTGTTGTTGATATCGAACTTGAATTCTTCAATCATTTTTCTAATTTAATTTTTTCAATCTTTAGTTCGGCTTCAGATAGTTTGTCCCTGCATAGTTTCAGTAATTTTAGCCCCTCCTGATAATTCTCGATTATCTCATCAAGAGATTTCTCCTCAATATTCTGTTCCAGTTCGTCGAGTATCTTCTCCAGTTTCCTGTATGCGAACTCGAATGAATCCTTG
>DATMXZ010000056.1:0-3756 GCA_035561235.1 Ignavibacteria bacterium | reverse complement strand
TATGCAATGTGTCAGAAATAAAACAATCCTTCCTTCATCAAAATTCCTTTATCAATTTAATTGATAGGACATTAAAACCATAATTAAATCATGCGAATTGCTTAATTCGGAATTAGGAATATAGTCTTTCGGAATAATGCTTCGTTAGTGCGGGAAAATGATACTATGACTCAACGTTTTGATTTTCCGTCGTGCCTGATTTTTTCAGGACTTTCATTTCGTTCATTATAAAAACCGCGGAAAGAATTCCCGCCAAAACGTCGGCAACCGGACCCGCCGCCCATACCCCGTCAAGATTCAGGAAGCGCGGCAGTATCAGCACTGCGGGAATGAGAATTACTATCTGCCTTAGCACGGTCAGAATCATCGAGTACTTCGGTTTACCGACCGCCTGAAAATATGCCGCCCCGATTACCTGATAACCGATTATAGGAAGCATTATGAGATAAATCCGCAGCGCTCTGGCGCCTATTTCTATTAATTGAGGATTATCATCCGCGAAAGAAGCAACAATATTGTCGGCGAAGAACATCACGACAAAAAATCCAAGCACGCAAATTATTGTCGAAGCGATAATACCGAGTTCGAGAACCCTTTTCACCCTGTGAAATAGTTTCGCTCCGAAATTATATCCCAGTATCGGCTGTATTCCCTGGTTGATTCCGAATACGGGCATTACGATGAACATCGCAACGGCGTTCGTAACTGCCATCGACGCTATCGCCAGGTCGCCTCCGTAACTCGCGAGTTCGTTATTGAAAATCACTATGACAACGCTTGCAGATATCTGCATTATGAACGGCGATATTCCTATCGAGAAAATCTTATATACAATTTCCTTCTTCAGGTAAAGATACTTAAAATGAAAATGTACGTGGCTTCTTTTACCGAAAAAATATGCAAGAACCCAGATTGAATTTATTAGTTGCGAAATTACCGTAGCCCACGCCGAGCCTTCAATTCCCCAGTGAAAAACAAAAATGAAAATCGGATTCAGAATCGTATTCAATACCGCTCCGATAATCATCGTCGTCATCGCCATCTTTGGATTCCCTTCTCCGCGAATCAGATTGTTCATCGTGAATGATACGGTCTGAAAAACACCTCCGATAAGCATCACGCGCGTGAATGCCCTTGCGTACTGCAAGACCTCTCCGCTGCCTCCGAAAGAAGTTAGCATCGGATCGAGAAATATATAAAACAATCCCGTCAGCAGAAGCGATATTATTACCGATAACGTGAGAGCGTTACCCAGAGTCTGTTCCGCTTCCTGAATTTTCTTTTCGCCGAGACGCAAAGATAACACGGACGTCGCCCCAATACCGACAAGCATTCCGAACGCCATGAAAATCACTATTATTGGAAATGTTATCGCGATACCGGAAATTGCCAGAGCTCCTACTCCCCTGCCGACAAAAACCCGGTCAACAATGTTGTAAGAAGCCATGACCATCATTCCTATGACAGCCGGCAATGAGAAATCGAATATCAATTTCCCCAGACGTTCCTTTTCAAGCCGTAATGTCCTGTCCATAAAATGCTAAATCTTGTAATTTACCTCAAATAAAGCCCTGATGATATTTAGTAATTTTTCCCTTTGCATAAAAAAGCGGGACCGGAATCTGAATACCGCAGCAGCGTATAATAAAAAAGCCGGAGGACTCAACCTCCGGCTTGCTGTTTCATACAGTATTAAATTTTATTTCAACATAATCATTTTCCTTGTTTCGTTGAAGTATTTCGACGACAACCTGTAAAAATACACCCCGGATGAAAGACCGCTGCCGTTAAACATCACCTCGTACACTCCGGGTAAAACTGTTTCTCCCGCAAAAACCGAAATTTCCCTTCCCGTCATATCATACACCTTTAAACTGATGAATGTCGGTTTCGGGATATCAAATTTTATTTTTGTCGAAGGGTTGAACGGGTTGGGATAGTTCTGATATAAATTAAATCTTTCAGGCACATCCGAATGAATTAAATTTATACCGATAGTCGGCGAATATTTCCCTCCGTACGCGCCCATATCGCTTCTTATTAATCCAAGCCCCCAATTACAGTTTATCACACTGTCCTGCGCGGATGGAATTCCCGCGTCGATACATCGCGAGTATCTCGGACTGCCGCAGTGTATCGAATCCTGCAGATGAAAATTTCCTGACGCCGTGTCTGAAAAGAAGGGATAAATATCTATGCATCCCGTACCGAACCATGGCTGCCCGAAACCTCCCTGTATATCGCAGTATCTCGCGAGCAAAGACTGCTGACCCGAATAAGAAATCGCGGGGACTGAACTTTTATAAAGTATATTATTATAGAAATTCGCGGAAGAAGATGTGTTGTCGAAATAAGCATTCACGTCTCCCCCGTCCGCTGCCGAATTAAGGAAAAAAGTATTGTTGAATATGTGAAGCGACGCCGAATTAGTCGATAAATTCAAACCGCCGCCCGGTCCTGATGTCGAGTTCTTATTAAAAATATTGTGGTCAATCTTCATCGTTCCGTAATCAAGAAACAAGTTAGCTCCGCCGCCCGATTCAACCGACGTGTTGTTCGTGAACCTGTTCCTGTACAGGTATAAGGTTCCTCCGCTGTGCTCAATCCATAAGCCTCCGCCCTGCCATATTGAATAATTTCCCGTATGCACGTTATCCGACACATCGATTATCCCCGATGTAATCTGTATATACGTCCCGCCGCCGCTTCCAGCAGTCTGCGAAATATTTCCCGTTAAGGTATTGTATCTGTACTTCACTGTTGTGCTGCCTCCCGGACCTCTTATCCAGCATCCTCCTCCCGCTTCTTTCGCCGTGTTATTCGTGAACGTGTTTGATTCGGCTATTACTGTTGAGTTCGGACCCAGAGGATAAAGCATCGCTCCCGCGGCGTCCCTTTGAGCGGTATTCTGCTGAAAGGTGCATCCCGTCATTGTTATTACAGTACCCGAGCCGTCTGTCTGTATAAACAATCCTCCCGCGTTACCGTAAGGATAACCCGATGTGTTCGGCGATGAATTTCCTGTAAACGAACAACCCGTGACCGTAACATTTCCCGTGTTCGAAAAAAGATTTATTCCGCCGGATACGTAACCCGCGGTGTTGTAATTAACCGAGCAGTTCTTAATGATAATATCCGCTCCCTCTGTACCTGCATTCAGGCCGCCGCCGTAATCCGCCTGTCCGTGCTGTATCGTCAATCCTTCGACGATAATATCGGCATTGCCTGATGTTGTCGTAATCAAAAACACACGCCTCGAGTTTCCGCCGTCAAGTACAGGCGAACCGACGCCTCTTATAAAAATGAAATAATTTTCATTGGATGTGTAAGTAAGCGTAGGGTTTACATTATAAGTTCCGGCCAGCACGTTTATCGTGTCATTCTGACCGTTAGACGCGGCTGTATTAAGAGCCGTCTGGAATTGAGTTGTATTGCTAACAGTGAAATTACCTGCCAACGCGGCAGGTATCAGGACCAGCAGTATAGAGTTCAACAAAATAAATTTCACCGCAAGCCTGCTCAATGCAGGCACAGTTTGAAAAAATTTATTCACGCTCATCTTATTTATATAAATTTACTGAGTCTCTGTTTTAAAAGAACTGCTTCTTTGCTGTACGGCGCTTATATAAAGAATCAATACCAACGCCCTCACACTGACAGGAAACACTGTATTTTTTTCTCCGTGGATTAAATTAATATAAATTACTAATTATTGAAACCAAGAAAGATTCGTTCATTTATTCCTCAATGTAAATG
>DATMXZ010000055.1:0-2019 GCA_035561235.1 Ignavibacteria bacterium | reverse complement strand
TGGGAAACTAATAATCTTTTAAGATTTTGAATTTTGAAATGCAATTTTGATATTTGAATTTTAAAATTTGATTTCTATGGAATAAACAGACGGAGAAATACAAAATTAATCCGGGCTCTTCCAGTCGCCGTTTTCTTTAATCAGGTTGATGAGTTCTTCGACGGCCGTTTCGGAAGGTATCGAGCGTTTGACAACCTCTTTTCCTTTGTAAAGCGTGATTCTTCCAATGCCGCTGCCAACATAGCCGTAGTCGGCGTCCGCCATTTCGCCGGGACCGTTCACGATGCAGCCCATTATCGCTATCTTAAGTCCTTTGAGATGGTTCGTTTTCTCTCTTACCATCGCCGTCGTTTCCTGAAGGTCAAACAAAGTGCGGCCGCAGGAAGGACAGGAAATGTACTCGGTTTTTGAAATCCGCTTGCGCGACGCCTGAAGTATTCCGAATGACACGCTGTTCAATACTTTATTCTCTGCTTCAGCCGACTCAATCCAAACGCCGTTTCCCATACCGTCAATCAGGAGCCCGCCTAAGTCGGTCGAAGCATAGAGCAGCATTTTATCTTCGCGCAGCCCGGAGTAGTTCCTCCTGATTACGAGTGGCAGCCTGTTCGCGATTCCTGCAGCGTCTCTCATTTTCAAGAGCGACATTTTTTCAGACGATGAAAGAACAAGAATTACTTTGTCATCATTTGAAATCTTATCAATGTTCGATTTATATTCGTTGACGTTGAGTTCGAGAAATTTATTGAAATTCTTATCAATAAGTTTTTTGTACTCTTCGATTTTAAGTATAGGCAGTGAATCTCCGTAGCCTTTCGATTTCCAGAATTTGTAATCAAATATTTTCTTTACCGTGCCGGGAAGCGGGTAATTAATGTCTTCGGAGCCGAGATAAACATAATCGGCTGCCATATCGCCAATGTTCCATTTGTCAAGCAACTCGCTGTAGTAATACCCGATTGAACGGAACCCTTCGTGGGATTTTCTGATTTCATCATCCGCAGTTAACACAACGACAGGAAAGTTCTTTCCTCCGACATTGCCGCAGGCTTTCGATTCCTGTGCCGCGCTTCCGACAGCATAAACGTGTTTCACTTCCTTCGAAAGATTTTCATTGAAGAATTCATACCGCTCAACGAGCGCCCTGCACACGGGAATTTCGAACTCAGGCTCTTCGGTAAGCGACACGCGAACGGTATCGCCGTATCCTTCTTCGAGCAAAGTACCTATGCCGAGAGCGGATTTTATTCTACCATCCTCGCCGTCGCCCGCCTCCGTAACGCCGAGATGGAGAGGATAATTCATTCCCGATTCCGACATTTTCCTGACGAGCAGGCGGTAGGCTTCAACCATAACCTGAGGATTGGACGCTTTCATCGAAAGTACGATGCTGTAATACTTTTCATCTTCGCAAATCCTCAGGAATTCCATCGCGGATTCGACCATCCCGAGAGGAGTATCGCCGAAGCGGCTCATAATCCTATCGGAGAGCGAGCCGTGATTCGTTCCGATTCTCATAGCGGTGCCATACTCCTTGCAGATTCTTATCAGCGGAACAAATTTTTCCCTGATGCGTCCGAGTTCTTCTTCGTATTGTTTATCGGTATACTCTATTATTTCGAATTTCTTTTTATCGGCGTAATTCCCAGGATTGACGCGCACCTTCTCGACAATGCGCGCAGCGATTTCAGCGGCGTTAGGAGTAAAATGGATGTCAGCGACAAGC
Source organism: Ignavibacteria bacterium (assembly GCA_035561235.1). Classification (GTDB taxonomy): domain Bacteria; phylum Bacteroidota; class Ignavibacteria; order Tepidaquicellales; family Tepidaquicellaceae; genus CAIKZJ01. The sequence continues at coordinate 293 of DATMXZ010000055.1, read as the reverse complement.
GGCGTTTTATATCCACGCCTGCGGAGTTCGTTTTTAATGTTTTCAAGATTCTTCGCTTCCTTTATGCTCGGCGCTGTTATGCGGACGTATTCTCCGCCGGCTTCGATTATGCGAATTGACTGCTCGACTGTCGCGGCCGTGTCCATCGTGTCTGTAGTTGTCATCGATTGAAGACGTATCGGATTCGCGCCGCCGAGAGGCACTCCGCCGATGTCAACGATGCGGGTTTTGAAACGCGAATATTTTGTGTCTTCATTTTTCAATTTTTCGAGGTCGCCCCTGCGGAAATAATT
>DATMXZ010000054.1:0-9546 GCA_035561235.1 Ignavibacteria bacterium | reverse complement strand
CTTAAAATACAAGGAATATTGAAATGATAAACCTAGGACAGAAATTTCCGGAATTTTCTAAGCAAGCGACTGTATCAACCGCTCCGGGAAAAGAATTCAAAACCGTAACAAGCAACGACCACGTAAGCAAGAAAAGGTGGATGGTAATGTTCTGGTATCCGAAGGATTTCACGTTTGTCTGCCCGACGGAAATCATAGACTTCAACGACAAGTTCAAGGAATTCGATTCGAGAAACTGTGACGTTATCGGCGCATCAACTGATACGGAATTTTCGCATCTCGGCTGGATGACATCGCATCCCGGATTAAGGGAATTACAGTTCCCGCTGCTTGCCGACACCTCGAAGTCTCTCGGAGAAGATCTGGGAATACTTGAAGACGGCGAAAAGATTGCTTACAGGGCAACGTTCATTGTCGATCCGAACGGCATAGTGAAATGGGTTTGCGCGAACGACCTGTCGGTAGGAAGGAACGTAGATGAAGTAGTACGCGTGCTCGACGCGCTTCAGTCGGGCAAACTCACTCCCTGCGGATGGAAGAAAGGCGAAAAGACTTTAAATTAGTAGTTGAGATTGATTCCCGAAAAGAAGCCGCTGATTCCAGCGGCTTTTTTATTCTCCATAACCTATAAAAATACCTATACCTCCGTAAGATTCGGGACTGGAAATTGCAAACTTCCCTATCAGTCCGATATAATTCTTATAGATTTTAACTTTCAGTTCACCTCCGAATTTCAGATACAATCCGTTATTTGTAGTATAGTAACCGTAAAGTCTTCCTTCTTCGGATTCCCAGTGATATGTCGGTCCGGCATAGAAATCAGTTCTGATAAATTTTGTGTCGAGTGTACCTCTTGCATACGCATTAAGGTCAAAATAAGGCGAGCCGCTTTCAGGTCCTCCCGGAGAGCCTTTCATAAAGTAATCCGCCCCAATCCGGAATCCGCCCGACGCCATTTTATTTTTTTTATCTACCAGCAAGTCGACATCCATACTTGCTCCGAACGTATTTACGAACAACAGAGTTGTGAAATCCAACTGCAGGCTTTTAAAACCCGGCTTCGATAATTTTAATTCCGTTTCTGCTTGTGAGAATAATGAGTTTGCAGACAATAAGATGAAGAGAGCAATTACGCTTCCTTTTATCATATGGTTTGATTGATTAGTGAATACTCACTTTAATTTTTTATCGCCGTAATTTCTGCATTAAGTTTTCCGCAGGATACTGAAACCTTTTTAAGGAAAACTTTTTCACCGTCTTTTTTATCTCCCGCATAAATAATCGACCTGCTCGCGTTTATAAGGTACAGGTTTCCTTTGATCGCTCCGACGAGCCGCGTTAAATCGTTTCCCTGAGCACCTACGCCGGGAATAAGCAGGGGTATTTTCTGCGAAGAAAATTTCTTAATATCCTTCGTATGGTTCGCGCCGATAACGAAGCCGATACCGTCTTTAGACCATTTAAGAGATTCTTCCGCGACGAGTTCATAAAATCTTTTCTTTCCGCTTTTCAGCAATTGAAAATCATCCGCGCCTTTATTGGATGTCCGGACGAGTACGTAAACAAATTTATTCTTTCTTTCAAGGAACGGAGAAACCGAATCAAAGCCCATATAGGGGGACAGGGTTATCGCGTCAAAGTCAAGTTTGTCAAAATACGCCCGCGCGTACATTTCGGCGGTGTTTCCTATGTCGCCCCTTTTCGCGTCGCAAATTTTAATCAGGTCAGCGGGAATGTACTTAACGGTTTCCTCAAGAGCCTCAAGCCCTTTTACACCCGCAGCCTCATAGAAGGCGAGATTAATTTTATAACCCGCGCAGTTTCCCGCGGTAGCGTCAATAATTTTTTTATTGAAAGCAAGAATCGGGTTTCTATACTTATGAAAGCAATCGGGAATTTTTTGAATATCCGTATCGAGCCCCGTGATGAGGTTCGACCCGGATGTCATAACGATTTTTTCGAGTTTCTTTTTATATGTCATGATAGAAATATGTCTTTATGCCTGTAAGTATTCATTCCGATGCCGACCATCAGAAGAAACGACATTAATGACGAAACACCGTTGCTGACAAGCGGCAGCGGAATTCCGATTACAGGAGCGATTCCAATTGTCATTCCGACGTTTATGAACATATGAAAGAAGAACAAACTCGCGAATCCGATGCAAGCGAGCATCATATACCTGTTACGCGACAGGTAAGCGTTCGTGAGAAGCCTGTAAATTATTATGCCGAAAAGAAGTATTACGACTCCCGCACCGAGCAATCCGAATTCCTCTCCAATCATACAGTAAATGAAATCGGTCCATTGTTCGGGAATGAACCTCAACTGAGTCTGTGAGCCCTGCAGAAAACCTTTGCCGAACAGGCCTCCCGAGCCAATCGCTACTTTTGACTGAATCACATTGTATCCGCTTCCGAGAGGGTCCGATGCGGGGTCAAATACAGCCATAATTCTTTTTTGCTGATACGGCTGGAGTTTCGAATAAAAGAAACTTACAGAATAACCCGCGATAACGTTAATAACGAAGACTCCCGCGGAAAGCAGCCAATGCTTCTTGAAAAAGTACAATGCCAGTATGAGAAAAGCGAGGAATACGGCAAAATAATAAATGTTTATGAAAGCCAGGACCGCCGCCGCCACAGTTGTTACTACAGCGAAAAGAAGAAACGGCGACACTCCCGCAAAAAAGAACATCGGAATAATAAACGAGAGCATAACGAGAGTTGTTCCCGTGTCGTTCTCGAGTTTAATCAGAATTGCCGGCAAAAGCACAATGCCTGTTGCCGTAAGCAGTTGAGTGACCGAAAACTTCTGATTGTCCTCGTCACCCTTGTAGAAAAAATTAGAGACCGCCATCACGGTAGCGACCTTCGCGAACTCCGAAGGCTGAATGCCGAAGCCGGCGAGGTAGAACCAACTCTTGTTGCCGTTAATGGTTCTGCCGAAGACGAGCACGAGGAGAAGGAGCACGAGCGCGAGCCCATACGCGTAATAAGAGAGGCTTGATATGTATCTCGGCGGCAGGTATGTTATTCCGATTACCATTACGAGGCCAATAATCGCGAATGTCAATTGCTTGACATAAATGCCGGAGTTGTTGACACTGCTTTGAGTTGCGCTGTAAATCGCAAAGATACCTATTACTATAAGTCCTATGACTGATAAGAAAAGAGTAATATCGAATCTGTCAAAAAATTTCCTATCCATCAGTCGTTTACCTCCATCTTCACATTTTCATTGAACACATCCGCCGAATTTCCGCTCAGGTATCTGACCATAATTGCCGCAGCAATCGGAGCGGCGAACATATTACCCCAGCCTGCATTTTCACCGAGCACGCACACGGCAATTTTCGGATCGTCATAAGGAGCGTAACCGACGAACCAGGAGTGGTTGTTGCCGTTTGGATTCTGCGCGGTGCCTGTTTTTCCGGCGAGAACGTAATCAGAATTTCTTATGTTTTTCGCAGTACCCGAACCGTTTACGACAAGGTACATTCCTTTTTTCACGGCGTCGAAATATTTCTGCGACATGTCAATCTGTCTTTTCTTAACTTCAACGGGAGTCTCGATTCCGGTGGAGGAATTATAAATTTTTCTTACTAAGTGCGGCTGTATGTACATACCGTTCATGCAGATTGCTGCCGTATAACATACCATCTGAACGGGCGAGACTCCGAGTTCACCCTGTCCTATGCCAAGGCTGACCAGCAACCCCTGAGACCATTTGTTAACACCATAAACCTTGTCAAAATATTCCTGCGAAGGGAGAAGACCTTTTGTTTCATTCGGCAGGTCAATTCCCGTTCTCGAGCCGAAACCGAACATTGCCGAGTAGTCGTGGTAATCCTGAATGCCGAGCATCAAGCCGAGTTTATAGAAGAACACGTTTGATGAAACTTCGATTGCGCGCACGACAGGAATCGAGCCGTAACCGCCGTGGTCTTCGAAAGTCCTGTTCCCGAAGGTAAATGAACCCGGGCAGGAAATAGTAGTCGTCGGAGTTATTTTTCCCGACGCCATAGCCGCGAGAGCCATCATCATTTTCCAGGTGGAGCCCGGAGGATATCTTGTCTGTGTAACCCTGTTGAACAAGGGTTTTTCGGGATGATTGAACATTCTGTTAATTTCTTTCGCGTCGGGAGAACCTATAAAAGCGTTAAGGTCATAATCGGGCTTCGAGACAAGGCAAAGGATTTCTCCCGTACGCGGGTCAACGGCAATGACCGCTCCTCTTCTGCCGCCCATAAGTTTTTCGGCATATTCCTGCAGTTCGGAATCGATTGAAGTGAACAGGTCAGCGCCGTTGACGGGTTTAACGTCGTTGTTGCCGTCGTTGTACGCGCCGACTTCCCTGCCGTTAACGTCAACGAGAATCAGCCTGCTGCCTTTCTCACCGCGGAGGCTTTTCTCATAAAATTTTTCGAGACCTGTCGTGCCGACGAGATCGCCCTGCCTATAGTAATTTTCCGTTGATTCATTCAGACTCTTCTCGGAAATTTCGGCATTGTAGCCGAATATGTGAGACGCCTTGAACTTATTCGGATAGAAACGCAGGGACTCGACCTGATAACTCACGCCTTTTAGCCTGTCGCGATTTTCTTCGATGTAAGATATTGTTTTGAAATCTATGTCGCGCTTTATCTTTATCGGATTAAATCTGTTTGTTCCCTTCGCGTCAGCGAGTTCATTCCTGATTTCCTCGGGGTCGATTCCGGAAAGAGACGCGACCTCATCAATAAGATTCTTGTCAAACTGGAAGGGGGTTATAGTAAGTGTATAAGACGGTCTGTTGTCGACTATAATCTTTCCGTTCCTGTCTATTATCAAACCGCGGGCAGGCGTTTCGATAATTTTTTTAATAGAATTTTTTTCCGATTCCTTGCCGAATTCCTGCTGTTGAACGACCTGCAATTGGACAAGGCGCGCGAACAGGACTATGATGGCAGCAGCCATCACCCCTATGGAGACGTATATTTTCGCCTCACGTCTCACCGAGGAAACTCCTTTCAATTTTTTTCTTTCTCGGGAAAACGATGTAAACGAGGCTTATCAATGTTGTATATGCGGACGAAGTCAATACATATTTTATAATCACCTCCGGCAAACTTATTGGAGCGCCCTGAAAATAAATCCAGAAATAAATGAAATTTCCCGCGAATGAGGACGCGAATACTGAGATAAGGAAAAAATAACCCGCAAGAAACTTTTCATTTTCAGATTTAAAGAAGCCCGCAAGAAAAGATGCTATAGTGTATGTTATTGCGGAGAGACCAATGAACGTGCCGCTCAGGAAATCAGCCGTAAGCCCCGCAAGAAATCCGTAAATTGAGCCTGAGATTTTACCTTCCTTCACGCCGATATATACGAGCATTATCATAACGAAATCGGGCGAAATGTTAAGGGACGATAGCGACAAAATATTAATGAATGTCTTCTGAATGAGAAGAAGAAGAACGAGCAGCAGAACGTTTTTTAATATTCCGTATTTAAAATTCATTTTTTCCCTGCCTGAAATGTTTTCTCAAGAGCGTATCTTTCCTTATTCTGAATGTATTTTACGACAAAAACGTTTTCAAGCGATGCGAAGTCAACGAGCGGGACAACTATTATCTTCATAAAAAGATTGTCGAGATTTCCCGTCTCGACTACTGTTCCAATCGGAATTCCCGAAGGGTACAGGTTGCTGTATTCGGACGTGATGAAAACGTCGCCCGGAATTATGTCCGCGCTTTTTTGTATGTTTATTACCGATAACGTGGAGACTCCGTCATACGTGAGTATTCCGTCAATCCTGCTCCTTTGCGATTTCACGGTGATTCTCATATCCTTGTTGAAAAGGATCTGAGCGATGGAAAAATTTCTGCTCGTTGAGACAACTCGTCCGACAAGTCCCGCATCCGTGATCACAGGCATATTTACGAAAACGCTGTCAATCTCACCGGCGTTGAGCGTAATCGTGTTCCTTGTCTGTATTATCGACTTGTTGACTATGTTCGCGCTGACAAGTCCCATTCCGGAGAACTCCTTGAAATTAAGAAGCCGCGTCAGTCTAATGTTTTCTAATTTCGCCTCTTTGAGGTTAGACACTTCGTTGGAAAGCCTGATGTTTGTCTCGCGAAGAAGTTTATTCTCCTGCTGCAGGTCGAACACGTTCGGTATTGAAGAGAGACCGCTCTGCACGGTTCCGAACATACCGACTGCGACCGCGCGGAGAAATCTTATTTGCGTGTTGTCATTGGAAAACAAGAATGCCAGCGAAAAAATCAAGAGCACGGTGAGTATGAGATACTCTTTTACACCTAATATAAATTGACCTATTCTCTTCAAATAAAAAGCAGATTAAACTTTGTTGTTTACCTGTTTAGCAATACTTTACTGTACTTGCTCATTTCTTCGAGCACCTTGCCGGTTCCTCTCGCGACGGCTGATAAAGGCTCTTCGGCAATATGCACGGGAACACCTGTTTCAACTCTGATTCTTTCATCGAGTCCCTGCAGCAGCGCGCCGCCGCCGGTCAGGAAAATTCCCCTGTCCAGAATGTCGGAAGATAATTCCGGAGCCGTCTTTTCGAGCGCGACTTTAACGGCGTCAATCATCTGCTGAACCGGAGCGTTAAGCGCCTCGCGTATTTCAATCGAACTTACTTCCGTGAGTTTAGGAACGCCGGCGACCAGGTCTCTTCCTTTAACTTCGATTATAATTTCTTCCTCGAGCGGCATCACGGAGCCCACCTGACACTTGATGTTCTCGGCAGTTGTTTCGCCTATGAGCATGTTCTGGTTCGCCCTGAAAAATCTTATAATCGATTCCGTCAATTCGTCTCCGGCAACTCTTATCGATACGCCGTTCGTAATTCCAGATAACGCTATGACTGCAATTTCAGTCGTTCCTCCGCCGATATCTACTATCATATTGCCGTAGGGAGCCGTAACATCAAGTCCGATACCGATTGCAGCCGCCATCGGCTCGGAGATGAGGAACACTTCCTTCGCGCCGGCTTTTTCAGCCGTGTCCCTGACCGCGCGTTTCTCAACTTCCGTTATACCGCTGGGCACGCAGATAACAATCCGCTTCGCGGGCATGAATCCCGAAGTGATTTTCTTTATAAACTCTTTAAGCATTCCTTCGGCAATTTCAAAATCCGCAATAACCCCGTCCCTCATCGGTCTTATAGTATTGAGTTCTTTGTGAACCCTGCCCATCATCTTTTTCGCCTCTTCCCCTATCGCGACAATCTTTCTCGACGTAACGTCATAGGTTACAATTGACGGTTCATTAAGAACTATTCCCTTGCCTTTCATGTAAATCAATGTATTAGCAGTTCCCAGATCAATTGCTATGTCATTCGAGAACATTCCAAAAAACGGCATATCTTCTACCTCTTATTATTAAAAATATTATTAAATTTTACGAATTAAACAATAAATATAACTAAAATAAACATTAAATGAAAAACTGATTAATGTCTGAAATGCCTGTAACCCGTGAACACCATGCACATATTTCTCTCATCTGCCGCTTTAATTACTTCATCGTCTCTGATGGACCCTCCCGGTTGAACGACGCAGTTCGCTCCGGCGTTTGCTGTCTCGATAAGGCCGTCGGCGAACGGGAAGTAAGCGTCCGAGGCAACGACTGAATCCTTCAAGTCAAGATTAAACTGCTTCGCCTTCCAGACGGCGAGTTTCGTCGAATCGACTCTCGACGGCTGACCGCCTCCGATGCCAAGCGTCTGAAGGTTCTTCACGAACACGACAGCGTTAGATTTCGTATGCTTTACAATCTTGTACGCGAATTCCATGTCTTCCAACTGCTTGCCGTCGGGTTTTTTCCCGGTTACGTATTTCAATTCGTCGGTTTTGAAAATTACGCTGTCTCTTTCCTGATGAAGCAAGCCGCCTGAAACCGAACGGATTTCCGAATTCGATCTGCCGAACCTGAACCTCAGAAGGCGCCTGTTCTTTTTCTTCATCAGGAGTTCGAGCACTCCTTCGGCAAAATCCGGCGCGAGAAGAATTTCAGTGAAGATCTTATCGACTTCCATCGCGGTATTCATATCGAGAGTCCTGTTGAAAATTACGATTCCTCCGTAAGGAGATACCGTATCCGTCTCAAATGCTTTTTTAAACGCATCAATAAGATTATCGCGGACAGCGACTCCGCTGGGATTGCCGTGTTTGATTATCGCGGCTGCGGGCTTTCCGTCTTTGAACTCTTCGATTATTGAGTGCGCCGCGTCAACGTCGAGAAGATTATTGTAAGAGAGTTCCTTGCCGTGAAGGACTTCGAAAAGTTCGTCGAAATTTGTTTTTTCAAAGAATGCTTTCTGATGGGGATTCTCTCCGTATCTGAGCCCGCTCTCGCCGCCTGTAATTTTAAGAAAATAATTTTTTATGTCTCTGTCGTATTCCTCTATTAGTTGAAACGCCTCGAACGCCAGTAATGTCGAAAACTTTTCGGAGATTATTCCATCACCCCTGTCGAACTCTTCAAGATATTTTTCATACTGGCTGTTTTTTACGAGCACGGTTGTCGATGAATAATTCTTCGCCGCCGCCCTTATGAGACTCACACCGCCGATATCAATCTTTTCAATTGCTTCTTCAAGACAAACATCAGGCTTCGCGACTGTTTCGGCGAAAGGATAAAGTGTTACTACGACCAGGTCGAAAAGTTTGAGCCCGTGTTCGCTGATTTGCTTCATGTGTTCCTGATTGTTCTTCATAGCGAGTATTCCCGAGAATACAGCGGGATGTAGCGTCTTAACCCTTCCGTCGAGAACTTCAGGAAAAGACGTGATGCTCTCCACGCTCGTAACGGGAATGTTTCTTTCTTTCAAGAACCTGTACGTGCCTCCTGTCGAAACTATTTCAAAGTTTCTCTTCACAAGTTGTTTCGTAAAATCTTCCAGTCCGTCCTTGTAGTAAACGCTTATTAAGGCTGTTTTTTTACTCATCGAGCGCTATCTCCCCTTCTTCAATTTTTTTTATTATGTAAGGATAATACCTGTGTTCAAGTTTCAGAATCTTTTTCTGCAATGTGAATTCGTCATCGAACTCATCGACATTAACGCTCCTTTGAAACAGTATTCTGCCTTTGTCATAGTCTTCATCTATAAGGTGTATAGTGAGTCCGGAAACTTTTGTTTTCGAACTAATGACCGCCTTGTGAACGTTAATGCCATACATTCCCTGTCCGCCGAATAACGGCAGCAGAGCGGGATGGATGTTAAGAATTCTGTTTCTGTACTCTTTCAAGACAAGCGGTTCTATCTTTTTCATGTAACCGGCAAGAACAATAAAGTTGATATTATACTCTTTCAGTTTGTTCAGAAATACTTTCTGGTACTCATCATCGCTTAATTCGGGAAAAACTTTTCTGCTAATATGCATAAAGTCTATGCCAAATTCTTTTGCTATTTGCACAGATCCGCAAATTGAATTATTGGTAATGAGAAGTTTAATACCGGATTGAATAAAGTTATTCCGCCTTGCTTCAAGAATGGCACGGAAATTCGAACCTCCGCCGGATGCAAATACAC
>DATMXZ010000053.1:0-9434 GCA_035561235.1 Ignavibacteria bacterium | reverse complement strand
CTTATTTCTTATTATCGTCATAATTGCTTTCCTGTTTGAACAGAGCATCAAAGTCCATGCGAACGTTCCGTCGGAAGACTCGCTGGTTATAAGAAAAATTTTTTCCGAGGCTCTCGTGAGTTTCGAGTCGTATGAAAATCTGAGATATCTCTGTAAGAATATCGGCGGACGTCTGACCGGTTCAGAGGCGGCGGAAAACGCGGTTGACCGGGTTTTTAAGGTTTTAGAGGAAATGAATCTTAACAGGGTGTACAAGCAGGAGTTTCCCGTACGAAACTGGATACGCGGCGATAAGGAATACGCGTATGCCGAATCAAGAATATCCGGTAAAAAGGAATTCAACATATGCGCGCTTGGAGTTTCAGAGGGGACGGGAGACAAGGGAGTAAAAGGGAAAATAGTCGAGGTAAAGAGTTTCGATGAATTGAAAAAATTAGGGCGGGAAAACATTGAGGAAAAGATAGTATTCTTCAACCGAGCGGCGGACCAGACGGGAATTTCGACATACAACGGGTACGGAGGTTCGGTTGATCAGCGCGTCAGAGGGGCGATAGAGGCGTCAAGATACGGCGCTATCGGGGTTGTGGTTCGTTCGGCAACGGTGAGTCTTGATAATTTTCCTCATACGGGAATAATGCGTTACAATGATTCCATACCGAGAATACCGGCAATAGGAATATCCACGATGGGCGCGGATGAATTGAGCAGAATGAGGACGGAAGACGAAGAACTGACATTTTATTTCAGAACGACCTGCCATCAGAATCCCGACGTCATTTCTCACAACGTAATCGGAGAAATACGAGGCACGGAAAAACCCGAAGAAATAATACTGGTCGGGGGGCATCTCGACTCGTGGGACCTCGGTGAGGGAGCGCACGATGACGGAGCGGGCATCGTGCAGAGCATTGAAGTTTTACGCTTGTTTCAGAAACTCGGCATAAAACCGCGTCACACGCTGCGTCTGGTTGCGTTCATGGACGAGGAGATAGACCAAAAGGGCGGGCGTTATTACGCGGAAGCCACAAAAAACGAGAAACACATCGCCGCGATTGAATCTGACGGAGGCGGATTCATACCGCACGGTTTTTCATTCAGCGGAACACAGGAGCAGACGGAAAAATTAAAAATTTTTAAGGAGTTTTTCACTCCTTATCTGATACAATACTTTGAAAAGGGAGGCGGCGGTGTTGACATAAGTTTTCTGAGAAATTCGGGCGCAGCGTTGATAGGGCTGGTTGTGGATTCGCAGAGATACTTTGACCATCATCATTCGGCGAACGACGTATTCGAGAGCGTTAACAGGCGGGAGATGCAGATGGGAGCGGCGGCGATAGCGGGACTGGTGTACCTGATAGACAAATACGGACTATAGTTTAAACATAAAATATTAATTATCATATATATTGAAAAACCAATGAAAGAAAAAGAAAGTTGTTCCTGGCCATCAAGCAATCCGCTGATGATAGAGTACCACGATAAGGAATGGGGAGTTCAACTGCACGATGACAATAAACTTTTTGAATTCATGATACTCGACGCATTTCAGGCGGGATTAAGTTGGAGCACAATATTAAACAAGCGCGATAATTTCAGGAAGGCATTCGATAATTTCGACCCGGTTAAGGTATCGAAATACAAAGAGAAGAAGATTGAAAAACTTCTTGATGACGCGGGAATTATCAGGAATAAATTAAAAATACACGCGGCCGTAACAAACGCCGGGAAATTTCTCGAAGTGCAGAAAGAGTTCGGTACGTTCGACAAGTACATCTGGCAGTTCACGGGCGGGAAACAAAAAGTAAACAGGTTCAGGACTATAAAGGAAATACCCGCGAAGTCTCCGGAATCTGACGCAATGAGCAAGGATTTAATCAAACGCGGGTTTAAGTTTGCCGGCTCAACGATATGCTACGCGTTCATGCAGGCGGCGGGTATGGTTAACGACCATACGGTAACGTGTTTCAGACACAAGGAAGTACAGGGAAAGTAATCCGATTCCCGGGGGAATTGTTTTTCACATGAATATATATAAAAAAGGTTACGAATCCGAACTTCGTAACCACTTTTTATACATTTATCACTATATACATCATAAACCGGAGCGCAGGAAACTGAAATAAATACAGCCTTTAGACTATATTCAGTTTCTTCATGCACTTCTTAATTCTGCCGAACATTTCCTCGATGTTGTTATCGAGACCGATTGAGAACCGCACGAGTCCTTTGCCCAGACCTATTTTCGCCTGTTCATCTTCCGGTATTTCAGATGAAGTGCTGTGGCTCGGTGCGCTGAAGAGCGTTTTAAAATAACCGAGAGAGACGGCAAGGTATCCGACTTTTTCGTTCTGCATCATTTCCATCAGTTTGTTGGCTTTCTTTTCGCTCTTTACGTCGACGGCAATCATACCGCTGAAGCCGAAATTGTCGTTCATCATCGAGCGCAGTAGTTTATGACCCCTGTGGGTTTTAAGGCCCGGGTAATAAGTGTCGAGTCCGAGTTTGACAAATTCCTTAGCGATATACATCGCATTTTCGCCGTGCTTCTTCATTCTAATATGAAGTGTATGGAGATTTTTCAGAATGCTTGCGGCGCGGTAACTGTCGAGCACCGTGCCGAGAAGCATCGAAGCGCCGGAATTGACGTCATTTAACTGCGAAATAAACTCGTGAGTTGAGCACACACATCCTGCTACACAATCGCTCGTGCCGTTAATATATTTTGTCATACTGTGAATTACAACGTCGGCTCCGAGGCGTTTCGGAGAAACAATCATCGGGGCGAACGTATTATCGACGACGAGTTTCGCGCCTTTCGACTTCGCTATTTTAGAAAGCGACGGGATGTCGGCGATTTCAAGAAGGGGGTTGCTGATTGTTTCGCAGTAAACGACCTTTGTTCTGTTGTTAACGGCTTTCTTAACCTGTTTCAGGTCGGTTATGTCGACGAAGTTAACCTTAATTCCGAACTTCGGCAGGAAGTTTTTGAAGAGGGCGTAAGTTCCGCCGTAAATCGTATGGCTCGAAACTATTTCGTCACCCACTCCGCACAACTGCATAATCGCGCAATTAACCGCGCCCATACCCGAAGCAGTAACCTGAGCGGATTCCGTATTTTCAAAACGCGCCAGCGTATCCGACAGGTACTTATTAATAGGATTCCAATGTCTGGAGTATAAAAAGCACCCTTCGATTTCGTGCGAAAAAATCTCTTCCATTTTATCGGTGCTCAGGAAAGTGAATGTCGAAGAATCGGTAATTGACGGATTGACGTCTCCGAATTCTCCGAAAACCAGGTAATCGTGTATTGCTACACTCGGGTCAAATTTTTTCATCGGGGAAAATAATTTATTTGTTTTCTTGTTTTTCTTTAATCTTTTCGTCATCGAAGAGCATTCTCACGGACGGCGTGTATTTGTCTTCGAACTGTCCGTTCTTGACAGCCCAAAGAAACGCGGCGAGAAATCCCGCCGCAACGAGCACGCTCACGGCAATTAGAACAACTATTACAGACATTATCCGAATCCTCTTCTTTTAGCGACGAAGTTTGACAACAGTACTGAAAATAACACAACTGAAATCGAACTTACAGGCATTAAAACGGCTGCAATTATCGGTTCAAGAAGTCCGCGGAAAGCAATTTCAAGCGCAACCAGATTGTAAACAAACGACACGGCGAAACTTGTAATAATTATTTTTATACTGTCTCCCGATAGTTTCAGGATGTCGGGCAGTTTATTAAATCTCTCCGCTTCGAGTATACCGTCGCAGGCGGGTGAGAAGTTTGAAACGTTTTCTGAGATTGAAATTCCGATGTCGCTTTGTTTCAACGCTCCCGCGTCATTAAGCCCGTCTCCCACCATCAGCACGCTCGAACCTTCGTTTTGAAGCGCCTTAATGTATTTCAGTTTGTTTTCGGGCGACTGTCTGAAGTACATTTGAAGAGGGTCTCTAAAATATTTTTCGAGAAAAGGTCTCTCGCTTTCGTTATCGCCTGACAGCAGATGAAGTTCGTATTTTTTTTCAAGCGCCGAAATTGTTTCACCCAGACCTTCGCGGTAAGAATTGCTTACGCTGAAATAACCGAGACTTTCGCCGTTGACCGAAAGGTAAACTCTCGAAGAATTTTCTAAGGATAATCCGTTTTGTTCCGGGGTCATTCCCGCGGCAAACTCTTCAGAGCCGATTACTACGAAGTCGTTTTCAATCCTGCCCGAAATTCCTTTCCCGGCTCGTTCGGTGAAGTCCGTCACACCGAGTGTTTCTTTGTTCTTAAGATACTCGTAAATTTTTCTGCTTAGCGGGTGGGTGGACTGTCTCGTGAGTGATTTCACAAGAGATAGTTCATTCGACGAGAGTTTCTTTCCCGAGAACGATATGTCGGATTTTCTGCTGTGCGTAAGTGTTCCTGTCTTGTCGAACACGATTGATGTTGTTCTTGAAAGATATTCCACGACAGAAGCGTTCTTTACGTAGAATTTATTCCGCCCGAAGATTCTCATTATGTTTCCGAACGTGAAGGGTATTGCAAGAGCGAGCGCGCACGGACAGGCGACGATAAGTATCGCGGTAAAAACGTTAAGCGCCTTATCCGGGCTTTCCTGCATATTGTACGCGGCGCCCGCGAATGCAAGAATCAGGGTGACAAGGGTGAAATATTTGCTTATCACGTCTGAAAAGGTTTTGAGACTGCTTGCTTTTTCTTTTCTGAATGTATCGTTATTCCACAATCCGGTGAGGTAACTCTGCGAGACATTTTTAATCACTTCGAGTTCAATCAGGCTTCCCGTTTGTCTTCCACCGGCGTAAATAATCTCGCCGAGCACTTTGGGAACGGGAGAAGACTCGCCGGTAACGAAACTGTAATCGATGCTGCCGTCTCCCCTGAACAGAATCGAGTCGACAGGAATAATCTCGTTATTGCGAATCAAAATTCTGTCTCCGATTTTCAGTTTCTCAAGCGGTATAGTAGTCTCAGTGCCTGACTTGATAACGGTCACTGAAAGCGGAAAATAGGACTTGTACGTTCTTTCGAAGTTCATCGAGTCATATGTCTTGCTCTGAAAGACTTTCCCGACGAGAAGAAGAAAAACAAGACCTGCCATCGAATCCATGTATCCCGCTCCCGTCTGAAAGACAATTTCATAGAGGCTTCTTATGAACGAAACGAGTATGCCGAGGAAAACCGGAAAGTCGAGATTAATAACTTTATTCTTTAATCCTTTGAAAGCGGAGATATAATATTCCGAAGCCGAGTAAAAGAACACGGGAAGTGAAAGCAGCAGATTTAGGAATCCGAAGAGTTTATGAAACTCCGGGTCGGAAAGTTTTTCGAGCCCGAGGTATTCCGGGAAACTGAGGAGCATGATATTGCCGAAGCAAAAACCCGCGACGCCGATTTTATAATAAAGTTTTTTAGTATGGTCGCTTCTGATTTTTTTCTCCGCCGCGTCGAGGCTTATTGACGGCTCGTAACCGAGAGAGTCGAGAAGTTCGGCAATTTTTCTTAAAGAAGTTTTTTCCTCGTTGAATTTTATTGTCGCTTTTTTCTTCGGGAAATCGACTCTCGAATAAGTTACGCCTTCGTCAAGCCTGTGCATATTCTCGAGCAGCCAGATGCAGGAACTGCAATGCATTTGAGGAATCAGAAAAGTTACCACTGACATTTTACCGTCGCTGAACGCCAGCACCTGTTTTTTTACCTGTTCGTCGTCGAGAAATTCATACTTCACTTTGCTTCTCACGGAGGGGGTGATTCCGGGCTTTTCGCCGAGTTCATAATACTTGCAGAGATCATTCTCGCGTAGAATCTCATACACGAGTTTGCATCCCGAGCAGCAGAAATGCAGTCCGCCATTTTCTACGGATTCATCTCTGCACACATCACCGCAGTGATAGCACAATATATCGGTCTTATTTGTCGTGTTCTTTTTTTCCATTTAAAAAAGGCGGGAATGCGCCCGCCTTTAAATATAACATATAAATAAAAATTATTGTAAATACTTTTCAATCATTCTGTAAAATTCTTCCTTGACGAAAGGCTTCGACATGTAGTCGTCCATACCCGCAGAGAGACATTTGTCCTTATCCGCCTTTACGGCGTACGCGGTAATTCCGATAATGGGAATGTGTTTTCCCGTACCCTTTTCAATTTCTCTTATTATAGATGTGGCTTCAAGGCCGTCCATAATGGGCATTTGAATATCCATAAGTATAATGTCGAACTTCTTGTTTTCGAGGACATCGAAAATTTTGAGACCGTTTTCGACGATGGTCACGTCGTAGTGTTTCCTGATGAGAAGTTCTTTCACGAGTCTCTGGTTAACGATGTTGTCTTCGGCGATGAGAATGTTGACCTCTTTCTTATCCTTTTGCTTTTCTTCCGTGAACTGCTTTTTCATTATAACCGGCTCGGGCGGAATAATAACTTTTTCAGTTGTCGTGTTAAAGGGAATGTCGATAGTAATAGTGGAGCCTTTGCCGGTTTTTGTATTAACGAACAGTTCGCCGCCCATAAGCGTGATAAGGTGCCTGACAATCGGTATTCCGAAGCCAACGCCGGTGTATTCGAAGTCTTTCGTGAGTTTGACCTTGCCTTCACTGTCCGGCAGTCCGAAGAGCGATTCCACCTTGTCGGGAGTGAACCCGACGCCGGTATCGTTTACGACGAATCTCAGCACCGCGGTGTCTTCCGTGCGGCTCTTTTCGAAAAGAGATATGCTGACCGAACCTGCTTCTGTGTATTTTACGGCGTTCTTGGTGAGGTTGATTAAAATCTGATTGATTCTAAGAGGATCTCCGAAGATGTTGTAATCAATATTCGGAGATATGTCCACTTTGAGAGTGAGTTTTTTTCTGCGCGCTTCGAAGTCGAGAATCTGCGATGTTTTATTTATGAGTTCTTTGATGCTGAACTCTATGTTTTCGAGTTTGAGTTTTCCGCTTTCGATTCTAGAAAAGTCAAGAATGTCATTTATGATTGCGAGAAGCGTGCTCGATGAAAAATTAATAATATCGACGTATTCTTTCTGCTCTTTCGTGAGGTTAGTGAGCATAATAAGTTCGGTCATGCCGATTATTCCGCTCATCGGAATCCTGATTTCCTGACTCATATTGGAAAGAAACTGGGATTTCGCGGCGTTCATGATTTCCGCGTTTATCTTGTCCTGGTAAGCCGCATCATACATCTCTTTATATTTGATGTATTTCTCATTTTCAGTACCCGAGACCCTGTCTTCCTTTTTAAGAAAAAGTCCTATGGCGAAGAAAAAAATCAGAGAACTCAAAAGCAAGAAGGAAAGTCCGAGGATCCAACTTCCAAAAAAAGTTTTCTCCGAAGTGCTCATGAAAATAAGGAAAAGGAGGCCGAGAATAAAATAAAAGACGGTAACCTTTACCGACAGGACCATATTGGGGTTTTTCTCATTGTTCATGCCTGAATATTGTGTCTAAAAATATACAATAGTCTCGTATAAAACAATTATTAAATAAGTATGATATTAATAATTGACTTTTTACAAATTAATATTTTTACATGAAAAGCAAATAACAAATGATAATTCTAAAAACCTGATTAAATTGATTTTGTTTTATACGTGTGGAACTTTTTTCGCTACATATATGTATATACATGTAAATAAAAAAATATGTCAGTCAGATTAGAAGACGAAATAAAGCAGAAAGCATTCAAGAACCCGTACCAGAAAGTAATAGTAAACATACTTTACACGGGCGGCTGGATGAATTTAATACAATCTGGTTATTTAAAGCCGTACGGTCTGAGCCTGCCGCAGTACAACGTGCTCAGGATATTGCGCGGGCAGTATCCTAACCCGTGTTCCATAAACCTAATAATAGACAGGATGCTGGACAAGGCTTCGAACGCCTCGAGGATTGTGGACAAACTGGTTTACAAGAAACTCGCGGACAGGAAGACCTGTGAAAAAGATCGACGGGCTGTGGATGTTGTTATAACGAAGAAGGGTCTCGACCTGCTTGCCGAGATGGACAAGAAATCAGACCAGTGGGAAGAGCAGTTTCACGGTATAACGGAGAAGCAGGCAGAAAAACTGAATGAACTTCTGGATAAGTTCAGGGGAAACGATTTTTATAACTTTTAAATTAAAACAATGAAAAGACTAAATATATTAGTTGCAATACTTGTTGTATCGGCATTTGTTGTGTCGGGCTGCGGAAAGCAGGATAACGAAGTAAAGGTTGGCGGAAAGCAAAACATTTCGGAAGAGAAAAAGGGAAATGCGCTGACGGTATCTGTTACAGAAAGCAGCGTGAAGTGGCTGGGCAAGAAAGTAACGGGTCAACATAACGGCACGATTGATATTTCCAAAGGCGAAGTGCACGTCGATAACGGAAAACTGACGGGCGGCTTTGTAGAAATTAACATGGAGAGCATTAAGAATCTGGATTTAACCGATAAGGCAATGAACGACAAACTTGTAAATCACTTAAAATCGGATGATTTCTTTTCAGCGGCGAAGCATCCCGTTTCGAAATTCGAAATCACCAACGTAACGGAGATTAAAGATCCGGATAAACCTAATGCAAATGCCACGGTGACAGGAAACCTGACTATTAAAGGCATAACGAAGAGCATAACTTTTCCTGCGGAAATAAAGATTGAAAACAACACGCTGAAATTCAAGGCGGATGTAGGCATAGACAGGACAGACTGGGACGTTAAATACGGTTCTGGAAAGTTTTTCGAAAACCTCGGCGACAAGATGATAAGCGATGTGTTTAACCTTGAGTTATCGGTTACGGCAAAGTAAAGTTCCCAAGTTCTCCTTAATTAATACCTGCGGGAAGTTAATAGCGGCTTCCCGTTTTTTATTTCCTGTTGAGAAAAATAAAACGCGCATTAAAGAAAAACATCGGAATTCCGGGACAGGACGGCGGAATTTCAAAATTATCGGAGTGATTTCGGATTTCTGAAGCAGCGAAAAAGCGCAAAGATTTCCTTTTGACCAAAAAAATGATTCAGGCCACGGGAATTAAAATTCAGAGTGAATTCATCTGGACAAGACGCGGCTCGATATGAAACCCCCTCGCGTCTGTAAGCCTGCCCTAATCAATACGGCGAATGTCACTGAAAAGAATTTTAATTTTTCGGAAATAAGGCAAACAAAAAACTATTTCTTTTTCTTTTTAGTCTTTTGTTTTTTTAGTTTTTCGGCTCTTTCCTTAGCCCGCTGTATTGTTTTTTCCCTGTACTCCGGGTCATTGTAATACCTGTTACGGGCATTTTCTAACGTCATCTGTTTGTATTCAGGGTCGGCATGATACTTTTCCCTGTAATACTTTTTCAATTTTTCCCTGTATTCTTTATCTTTTCTGTACTTCTCTTTAACCTTTTTCCTGATCTCTTCTCTGTTTTCGTAATAGTAGTTCTCGACCATAATCAATTATTATAACAC
>DATMXZ010000052.1:0-6109 GCA_035561235.1 Ignavibacteria bacterium | reverse complement strand
CTTACCGGCTCGATTTTCATATTTAAAATTATAAATCCGAAAACTATAAGACAGTTCACGAAATGAAATTTCTGATATCTATATTGTTTCTTGCTTTTTCTCTCAACGCATCGGCTCAGGTTAAACAGGGAAGTTTCTCATCCGGCGAGGAGACGCTCATTTCGGATTTGAAATACCTTATCGAAGGGAAAAACCTGGCGCTTATTACTAATAAAACGGCGGTTGACCGCGGCGGAAAACACATTATCGAAATTCTGACGGAAAATAATTTTAATCTGAAAAAAATATTCACACCCGAACACGGATTCTCTGCGGATGATATTTATAAAGGCTCTGATACTGAAATCCCGATTATACCGCTTTACGGTAAGAAGAATTCATTTACGCGGCAAGACGTCGAAGACGTTGACGTGATAATTTTCGACATTCAGGAACTCGGAGCGAGGTTCTATACCTACACCTCTACGCTTTATCTCACGATGAAGGACGCCGCGGATTTCGGCAAGACGTATATAGTCTGCGACAGGCCTTCTGTTGCCAACCTGAACTACGCGGGAGGTTTCCTTCTTGATGAAAAATTTTCGTCATTCGTCGGCAGGATTCCGACTCCCTCCGTTTTCGGATTGACAATCGGTGAACTTGCAAATTTTCTTAACGGTGAATACATAAAAAGTTCTCAACTTTTCGTGGCAGAGATGAAAGGTTACGGAAGAAACACGAAGTATGAAGATGTTATGCCAGGCTGGGTCAATCCGTCCCCGAGCATATTATCTCTCGCGTCCGCGAGAAATTATCCGGCGCTCTGTTTCCTTGAGGGGACGAATATTTCCGAGGGAAGGGGAACCGATACGCCTTTCATCGTTTTCGGCGCTCCGTTCATTGACTCCAAATCGCTGCTCGGAGAACTTGACAAATTCGGATTGACAGGAGTTGAATTCACAGAGACTGAATTCGTGCCTCTGCAGGAAAAACTCCCGTCATACACTGCTTTGAAATTCAACGGCGTGAAGTGTTTCGGGCTGAAGATGAACGTTACGGATATAAATAATTTCAAACCATTTAATGTGTCCGTCGCGATTCTGCTGTCATTGAAAAAAACCGCGCCTGAGTTCGCCTGGGATAAAGGAAAATTCTTAGATAAACTTGCGGGAACCGATCTTCTGAGGAAAATGATAAACGATGGATATTCTTACGAAGAGATTTTAAAAAGAGCAGGGGAAGATGTAACCGAATTCACAAGATTATCGTCACGTTGTCTGCTTTATTGAATGAAACCCTTTCTTCTAATACTTCTCCCGCTGTTATTATTTGCCTCCTGCAAACTTGAAAAACCGCGGGAAACGACGACTCACAATAAACCCGATTCAAACATCACGAAAGAACAGGGTGATGAATCACTATTCACAATTGTCGCTGTCGGCGACATAATGATGGGGACGACTTATCCCTCAAAAGATTTGCCGCCGAACGACGGAGAGACTTTGCTTGATGGCGTTTCGGAAATACTCAGCGACGCTGATTTGACAATCGGGAATCTCGAAGGACCATTCCTTGACGCGGGCGGAACTCCGAAAAAGTGCAGGGACTCATCATCAAGATGCTATTCGTTCCGCGTGCCCGAGCGTTACGCGGAATATCTGAGCGATGCGGGTTTTGATTTTCTTAATCTCGCGAATAATCACGCGGGCGATATGGGCGATGAAGGCAGGAATAAAACATACGACGTTCTGGACGAGAATGAAATTCTGTACGCGGGCACAAATGATTATCCCTACGTAATTGCGGACGTCAGGGGAATAAAAGTCGGAATAACGGGTTTTTCACCGAACAGGCTGACGAATGATATTAATGATTTGGATTATGCCGCCGAACTCGTATCTGAAATAAAATCCAAATGCGATTTTCTCATCGTTACCTTTCACGGCGGCGCTGAAGGAGCGGGTGCGCAGCGCGTTCCCCGAAGAGAAGAGATGTTCCTCGGCGAGAACAGGGGCGACGTGTATGAATTCGCGCATACAGTGATTGACGCGGGAGCCGACGCGGTATTCGGTCACGGACCTCACGTGACGCGGGGAGTGGAAATTTATAAAAAGAAGTTCATCTCTTACAGCCTCGGGAATTTTTGTACTTACGGCAAGTTTAGCCTTGCAGGACCGCAGGGCGTGGCGCCGATAATAAAAGTTTTCATTGACAGAAACGGAAATTTCAAGAAGGCGGAAGTAACATCAATTAAGCAGGTTCGAAGAGGATTTCCTGTCATAGACGAAAACGGCACGGCGTACTCCATATTTAAAAGACTGAGCAAACAGGATTTTCCCGAGAGTCCCGCTGAATTCACGGAGCACGGATTGATTAGATAGAAGATTTTTTTACTTGACAAACCTAATTAAATATGCCATATTGAATTATGGACAAAAAATTAACCAAAAAGCAGAAGAAAATTCTTGAGTTCATCTCAAAATTCGTCGAGGAAAATTCATACCCTCCGACTTTGAAGGAAATTGCCGCTAAGTTTAAACTTACTATCGGCACGATTCAGGACCACGTTTTCGCTATACAAAGAAAAGGCTATCTCGAAAAGAAGCCGGACACCGCGCGTGGATTCAAGGTGATAAAATCCAGTTCAGGCGACCAGATCAAAGCAAGAGCGGACGTGAACTACATTCCTCTTTACGGAAATGTCGCGGCGGGCGAGCCGATTTTCGCGAACGATAACATTCAGGGATACGTAGCGATGGAAAAGAGTCCGCGGGGTCATAACATACATTTCGCGCTTAAGGTTAAGGGAGACAGCATGACGGATGCAGGGATTTATGACGGAGATATAGTAATCGTGAGAAAACAGGACGCGGCCGAGGATGGTGAGATAGTTATCGCCCTGCTTGACGACGAAGCAACCGTCAAGACGCTTCGCAACAGCAAGATTAAAGCATATCTCGAGGCGGCGAATCCAAAATATAAATCAATCGTAAACAGACCGTTCTCGGTAATCGGAAAAGTTATTGAACTTCGCAGGCAGTATATGAACGCCTGATTTAAAAGAAAATCGTGATTATGAGAACTGTTCTTATCCTGATAACGTTTGCCATTCTGTTCATTTCCGGCTGTTCAAAAGAAGACAGGGGAGTCGGACCTGTGAAGGAACTGTCATTGTCCGAAATCGATAACAGCATCGTGGCGGAGGGGAAAGTCTTATTCGTAAACAAGTGCTCAACCTGCCACAAGCTTGATGTTAAACTCGTAGGTTCGCCTCTGCGCGGGATAACCCGCAGAAGGACTCCCGAGTGGATTATGAATATGATGCTCAATCCCGATGGTATGATTAAAGAGAACAAGGCTGCAAAGGAGTTATTCGAAAAAAAGGGTGTTAGAATGTCGCCGCAGAATCTGGATGAGAAACAGGCTAGAAAAATCCTCGAATACCTTAGAACCGAGAATTAAAATCCGAATGTATTACTTTAACAAAACGCATTTTGCCGTGAATACTTTTTTCCCCGCTTTCATCTTTATGAAGTAAATCCCGCTCGGATACTTGCTCCCGTTAAAATCTACGGAATATGTTCCGGTCTCATAAAACCTGTCCGCAAGAGTTTCCAGAGTTCTTCCCGTGATATCAAATACCTTAATGCTTACAAGCGAACCCGTTTTACCTGTGTTATAAGAAGTTTCTTTCCCGACATCGAACCTTATTTTCGTAACGGGATTGAACGGATTCGGTTGATTCTGATAAAGCCTGCTTGTAATCTGTAGTATTCCTGTTTCGGTTATACCTACTTGATTGAGTGAGATACTAATGTTGTTTAATCCCGGCGGCAAATACACATCTCTGACGATTATTCCTGTTGAGTCCGCGTTTCCGACGTAATTAAGCGCGCTGTTTAGATGAACGAAATACTGTGTGCTTTTCTTCAGGTCAAAACAAAATAGTTTAACTGTTCTGCCGCCCGTGACATTAGCCGCGAAGAGGCTTGCCGCTGCCGTATCACCTTTGGAATTGAAGAGAAACAACGAGTTGACGTAATCGCATCCGAGAGTGCTCTCGTTAGAAATGCCGACTGCCGTTCCGGGCGGCGGAATTCCCGTGTCGTTTACGTGCAGAGTATGTATCATATTCACTGTGTCGGATGTCAATTTTGGAATGACCTCGATTCTCCATCTACCCGCGGTCGAATATACCGTATCGGGATTCCCGCTCGTTGGATAATTTGCGCCGTTTATCCAGTATTCGTACCCTGACCCGCCGATTCGTTTTATCTTTGTCGAATCGGGATATACATTGTTAACCGCGATATAAGATGATGCGGTTGAATAAACGCACTGCTTGCCGCTGAACGTTTCAATATGACCCGGTACCTGAACGTTAATAATGTTTCCTGATATTTGTGGCTGGTTCGCGAAATGAGCGAGCCATCTTACTTCCCGCAGGCTCTGGTTTAAACCTGTCTGAAGTATTAAGTTGTCAAGCACGACGAATGTCTTTGGTTTTATGTAAACAATTTTCCTGATGTATCTTTTTACTTTCTGCGGATTGTATGACATTGTCGCGTCCGAGTTCGAGTAAACGTACGCGCTGTCGGGCGCGTACACTGTCCAACGGCCTCTTTGAAACTGTGTCTCAAAAATATTTCCGTAATTCATCAGCGGGTTTGAATAAATCTGTCCTCCGTCGTTAGAGACGGGTTCGCCTCCGTAATAAAACTGCTCGGTTGAATCGAAAACAGTCACTACGTTGTGCGCTGCCGTTCTTGTGTAATAATTTTTGAAATGCGCTGAGCCGTAATAGTCGTAGTAACCCGCGTCAATTAGAAGCGGTTTCCTGTAGTAAATCGAAAATGTATTGTTGTCCCTGTGTTCGTGAGAGGCGCGCTTGCTGTGAGAATTAAAATGCCAGTATTGCACGGCGTTCGAATCGTTTGTGGAACTGCTCACAAGAAGCCCCACGCGGTCGGCAAACCAGTTCAGCGGCATCGCGGGCTTCACGACCACGGGTGCGCTGAAATCCTTGAAACATAGAATGTTGAAATACGTGTACGTGCTTGTCAGATATTTGGGTTTTGAGTACTCCTGAGCAAGCCATCTGCTTCTCTGGTCCTGATAAACGGCGGCGTGCCTGTATATGGAGTTTGTTCCCGTGACGAATGTTTCGCCGTCGCCCTGATGAATTGTTACGTTGTCCGGTCTTACCATGTAATAATACTGGTTAATCGAATTGCTTATCCAGCCGTAGTCGTTGTAAAAATTCTTGTCCGTGCCGTTAAGAAAATTATCGAAGAGCGTGAACTGGTCCGGAAGCCCCCATACGCTGTAAGCCGCGCCCCAGTTCCATCCGCCAGTAGTGGAGCGGTAATAACCGTAAACGGGCATGAATCCGTTAACCCATTTGTCGTATATTATGCTGTACCAGAGGTTCAGTGAATCCGCTTGTGTTCCTGAGCCGATTTCGTTATTAATCGCGATGATGTTCTGAAGCGTAAGGACGCAATTCCACGCGTTGTGGCTCGAAACGTAACTGTTCCCCGCGCTCGTTGTAATGAAAGAATTTACGAATTTCCTGTTCAGTTTATATAGCGTTGTAGCGAACTGCCGGCGAAGCGAAGAATCGATGTCATTCCTGCACCAGTCAAATACCGAACTGCCGAAAATCCCGAAATATCTGAGCATCGTCTCAAGATTGTCTCCAGTATATCCGTTATATGCCATTGTATCCACAGACGCTACGAACTTTCTGATTATGAACCGCGTGCGCTTCAACTGTAACGGATCGTGGTTCAGTTTATATATGAACGCCGTAAACATTCCCGTATAGCACATGTCGTCCCTGAAGGCTCCTTCATCGGTCGTGAAATACCTGAATACGTAATTCCACTGCGTGGAATCACTGCCCACGAGATAGAAATCCGGCACGTTATACCACCACCCGAAGTAGTTGCTGACGAATTGATTGTAAAAGGAACTGACAGGCGCGACGGATTTATTCGAGTCGAGAAAATTGAACCTTGACTGCGACACGTATAATCTCGGATGCTGTGAATTTATGACAGGATATGTCTGGGCGCTGCCTGCAGTAACGACAAAAAATAACAATATAAGATTCAGAATTCTTTTCATC
>DATMXZ010000051.1:0-7940 GCA_035561235.1 Ignavibacteria bacterium | reverse complement strand
AATTTACAATTATTATGTGTTTTATTCAAAGTAATAATTCCGCTAATGCAAGTTAAAATAGTTATTGCCCTTTCGGTTGACCTTCAAATCGACAACAACGACGTTTAATCCGAGATTTGTATCATAGTAAGCATCCGCGATTCGTATCAAACCGAATACCTTTGGATCTCCGTAATAATTATTCCTTCCAAGAAGGTAATAGCAATAAACCATATTGGGCGACGAAGGAATGTTAAAATCATTCGTGAAATCGCTCGGGAAATCCCCGTTCGGGTCAATAGGTCTTCCTCCGAATATCGTCGACAACGTATCAAACTCGCTTTGAGTGTACGTGCCTATCGGATTCGAGAATCGCGTCTTGTATCCGTATCCGGTAGTGTAATCCCAGCCGGTAAGGAATTTGTAAATCGTATTAGTCTGGTCGGAAGCCCTGAATCTCGCGTCCCTTCGCGTCCATATTGTATCCTGAACAGCCGCAAGGTTGTACAGGTCAAGCGCGCTGAACGATACGCCATTAACGTAATCTTTCACTAAAATGTTATAGTTTATGTAAACCTGCTGGGAGTCCGAAAACATCGCGAAGTTGTGTCTCGCCGTCGTATCTCCCGCCCAGAGAACTATCGGACGCGTTGCATTTCTGTACCCGTCGAATGATACAGTCAGAACATAGTTCCCTCCTGACGACGGAGGATTCAATTCCACGTAATAATTACCTGCAGAATCTGAAAGCACGGTTATGTTGTCAGGCGCGACGTTTATGCTTGCGCCCGTAATCGGCGCCTTTGTCGCTGAGTCGTAAATATATCCTCCCACTCCCGTTCTTTCATAACTTGCCTGCTGTACCTCGCAACTCATTACGAACGCCGAAAGAGCGGCGATTGCAACAAAGACAAAATATTTAATGTTCATTTTCATAATTTTAAAATTCAGGTTTCAAAATTCTCTCTATTTTTTTTGATTTTCCTGTCTCAGAATCTATTTCAACAATCACTCCCGCGAACTTCACGTCGTCTTCGGCGACTTCGTGCTTGAAAGGAGTGCCGAATAGATATCTTTTAATCGATGTCTCCTTCTTCATTCCGATTACGGAATCGTACGGTCCGGTCATTCCCACGTCTGTTATGTAAGCCGTGCCGTTTGGAAGTATCCTGCTGTCAGCGGTCTGAACGTGAGTGTGCGTGCCCACTACCGCGGAAACTTTTCCGTCGGCGTACCACCCGAAAGCGATTTTTTCCGACGTTGCTTCGGCGTGAAAATCCACGAATATTATATTCGTCTCGCTTTTAATTTTTTCATATACCCTGTCGAACGCCCTGAACGGACATTCAAGCGGTTTCATGTAAACTCTGCCAATCAGATTGATTAC
Organism: Ignavibacteria bacterium; assembly: GCA_035561235.1. Lineage (GTDB taxonomy): Bacteria > Bacteroidota > Ignavibacteria > Tepidaquicellales > Tepidaquicellaceae > CAIKZJ01. The sequence continues at coordinate 6,574 of DATMXZ010000051.1, read as the reverse complement.
CGCAATCTTTGCATTGCTCTTCGTCGTATAAATTCCGTACCCCGAACCGTAAACACCTTTCGGATAGTTTAAAGGACGAAGTATGTTTTTCGATTCGTTTATGAATTTATGTGATTGTATTTTGTCAAGCGTGTGGTTGCCGCCGGTAAGTAAGTCTATCGGAAGCCCAAGAAGTTCATCCGAATCCCTTTTCAGTATTCCCATTCCGTCCGATATGTTCTCGCCGTTAGCGATTACAAAATCAACATTCTCTTTCTCGATTATTCCCGGTAAAACCAGTTTTGTCATCCTGTATCCGGGCTGTCCGACTATATCGCCGATAAAAAGTATTTTTATAGTTTTGCTCATTACGCGTATTCTTCGGGATTCAATCCCCTCCAGTTAATGTATTTGTCAAATTCCTTCTTGATTGAATTGAAGATGAAGGCGAGAACTATCGCGTCATCGGTAAATCCAATCACGCTTAAAACGTCTGGTATCACATCCAGCGGATTCAGAAAATATAAAATGCCCGCAACGATTACCGCGACCGACGTCCAGGAAATGTCCCTGTACTTCTTTGTCTTGTAATCCTTCAGCAGGTTCATCGCCAGTTTTATCTGCCTGAACAATGTAACGAAAACCCGCGGGTCGAGCCTCCTGAGTCTGCTCATAACGGATTTTTCTTTATTCAGAACGCTGCCGAGTTTGTTTTCATCGACGCCGTCAATGGTTTTTCTGAAAGTCTTTATTATGGCTTCTTTTCCCATTTAAATTAATTTTTTTTGGAGCAAACCTGCTTTAAAACCCTCAGGAAATTCAAACCGAGAATTTTCCTGATGTCCGTTTCCGTGTATCCTTTTTCGGCAAGCCTTTGTGTGATTAAAGGATAACACGTCGCATCATAAAGGTCAATCGGCGGAGTTATGCCTCCGTCGAAATCCGAACCTAAACCTATGTAGTCGATTCCGACAAGATTCCTGATGTAATCAATGTGCTCTATCAAATCATCAAGAGTCGTGCCGCCCTTTACGGGGTGTTCTAAGATAAAATTATATCTCTTTTTATTAAATGTAATTAAATCGCCTTTACTTTCCTCGAAAATCAGGTCCAGGTCTTTCGAATATCTGTCATAATAATCTTTAACCCTCGTTTCCTTGCCGTTGCTGACGATGAAATCGTCAAGGAAGTTTACCATAATAATCCCGTTCCTGTCCGCAATCGCTTTTATCTGCTCGTCTGTAAGATTTCTGTAATGCGGATTCAGCGCGTAACAGTTTGAGTGCGACGCGATAATCGGTCCGCTTGTATTTTCGATTACATCCCAGAATGTCTTTTCGCCCGAATGCGAAACGTCAATCATCATTCCCATTTCTTCCATTCTCATCACTACTTTCTTCCCGAACTCCGTAAGCCCTCCGTTTCTTGAACTTCCGCTTTCGTCTTTCGCCGACGTGCCTATTGCATTCGATTTGTTCCACGTCAGTCCGATATACCGCACGCCTGTTTCGTACAGAGTCTCGAGGTTTTCAAGGCTTCCGCCCACAGCCGCGCCGTCTTCTATTCCCATCATTCCGCATAGTTTGCCTTCCGCGCGTATCTTCTCGAAATCCTCATACGAATACGCGATGCCGAACTCGCTGCCGTATTCCTCTTCGATTTTTTTCAGCCGCTCAGCCTGCTGTTTCGCGAAACTGAACGCGCGTTTTTCCTCGCTCGAAGGAATCCAGATTGCGAAAAACTGAAGCGTAATTCCGCCCTCTTTAAGCCTCTGCAGACCCGATTGCGTGAACGCGTCTTTTTTCCCGAAATCCGCGCCCCGCTTGAATACCTGATATAAGTAATCGTTGTGCGAATCCACGACCTCCGAATCGAAATGAAGTTTGAAAGCGTCTTCGGGAAGATTGTATCCCGTGTCTTTTGTTTCAGGTTTCATTGTGTCCGTTTTGTTTGCAGAATCCTTGTCCGGATTTTTCTCCCTGTCAGTATTGCAGTTTATAAGAAAGAAAAACGCCGGAAACAGAATTGACAGAAGAAAAATATTTAGTATCCGTTTTTTTTCCAAATTATTTTTGATTCAGGTTTAATAATGGCGTAAGTTTCTGGTCGAACGGCGTTATCACAATCGTGCTGTTCTTTGAGTTCATCAGGTCTTTAAGCGTTTCGATGTACTTCCACTGCAGGTACTGCGAATTTATCGTGTTCGATATTATTCTCTGCGCTTCCGCTATGCCCGACGCTTCCACTTTTTTTCTTTCCGCTTCCTGTTTTTCTTTCTGAAGCACGTAAACCATCTGCTGAGCGCGCTGCTCCGCGGCTATCTTCTCGTTAATCGCCTCTTTCACTTTCTCGGGAAGTTCGACGTTTCGCAAAAGCACTTTTTCGAGTATGATGCCCTTGCCTTCGAACGACTTCTCGAGATTTTTCGCTATCTGATTCGTGAAATCGTCGCGCTTCGTCGAATATATGTCCGTAGCGTTGAACATTACGGACACGTCCCTGAGCGCCGTTCGGGTCGCGGGTCTGACAATCTTCTCAATGTAATCCGTGCCGATTGTCCTCAGCAGGTTCGGCGCGTCGTTCTCGCCGAGTTTGAACCAGACCGACACGTCCAGTCTCAAACTAAGTCCGTCCGAAGAGAGCGTGGTTATGGCGTCGTCGCCCCTGATGGCTCCCTCGTCTTTTACTTCGCTCATCGTATATGTTTGAATCTTCGTGTCGAGTTTTTCGACATCGACAAGCGGATTGACAACGTTCAAGCCGCTTCTGAGCACGTTGTCCTGTACGCTTCCGAAAAGAATCGGCACGCCGATTTCACCGGGACCGATTTGAACAAGACACGATATTGCGAGAACACACGCCATGACAATAATAATAATAATTCGCGCGATGTTCATAGACTGCGCTGCCTGCTGATTGCCGGCATTCTGCTTTTTCACTATGGTTATGACAACCACAGCCACTAAAAGAACTATGAAAATCGGAATCATGATTTTATATTTTTATTTTAGAGTGCAAATTCTCCGCTTTGTGTAAGACTTCAGACGGGTCGCCGCCCGTTACGGTTATATGTCCCATTTTTCTGCCTGTCCTTGTTTCTTTCTTCCCGTATATGTGTATATACGCGTTTTTTTCCTTAAGAAATTCTCCGAGCCCTTCAGGACTTGCTTTTCCGTTTCTTTCGCCCAGTATGTTTATCATCACCGCCGCGCCGCATTTCAACCCGCAGGAGCCGAGCGGCAATCCCGCTACCGCCCTTATGTGATTCTCGAACTGCGATACGTAACATCCCTCTATAGTGTAATGCCCCGTGTTATGCACGCGCGGAGCGAGTTCGTTCACGAGCACATCACCGTTTTCTTTCTCGAATAACTCTATCGCAAGTACGCCCGTGTAATTCAGTTCCGACAGAATTGTTTCCGCTATCGAATTTATTCTCTTCGTCAGCGCGGGGTCGAAATCACCGTTCGCCTTCACAACATTGCATATATGGTCTTTCTGAATTGACTCGACAACGGGATAAATTCCCGCTTCTCCCGTTACACTCCTGACGCACTGTACAGCGAGTTCGCGCCTGAAATCCACAAACTCCTCGCACATAAGTTCGCCTCTTTTAGATAACGTTCTCAACGCGGTTTCTATGTCATTCTTGCCGTCGATTCTGTAGTTGCCCTTGCCGTCATATCCCATAGTCCTCGATTTCAGTATGACGGGATAACCGTAATCACCGGCAAATTTTTCCACGTCGCCCGGCGTTTTCACTTCGCAAAATGACGGCACGGGAATTCCCGCGTCCTTCATGTTCCGCTTCTGAAGCAGTTTGTCCTGAATCAGCGCTACTATACCCGAACCGGGCAATACCTTTATGCCGAGGTCCTCGATGTATTTCACGTACCCGCTGCCTATGAATTCATTCTCAAGCGTCACGATGTCGCATCCCGAAGCGAATTTCTTCAGCGCCTCGTAATCGCTGAACTTACCCGTAACCTGCTCGCTGCACAATTGCCCCGCCGGCGAGTCCTCAACGTCAGACAAAATTCTGTACGTAAAACCGAACTTGCCGGTCTCTTCTATAATCATCCTTGCCAGTTGCCCGCCGCCGAGTATTCCTATCTTCATCAAAGCCCTCCGAGAATTTTCGAGTATCTTTCCGTATCGTTAAGAACTTTCACCGCTTCCTGAAGTTGAATGTCGGTTTCGAAAGTGCTTTCAATCTGTTTGCTGTCTTCTATTATTCTCCTGTATATTTCCGTTTCTATGCTTCTTAGTATTTCGCTCTTCGCGTTGTCAAACTCGAGCGCCTCTTCTTCCGCAATAACCTGTCCTATGGAGTTGAAAGAAGTCGACAGCCTTTCGCTTATGTTCTTTTCCTCGGATAACTTTTTCAATTCGTCAAGTTTCCTTTCAGCGTCTGAAACGTAGTTAAAACCTCTCGCGAGCGTGAATGCCCTGAAATCGGTGAAGACGTCGTCATCGGCGCGGAATTCCTTTATTCCCGGATTCCTCGAAAGATAATCATTCGCATACTTGAAGAACATATCTTTTAAAAGAAGAGCGAAGTGAATCCTGCTTTCGCCTTCCGTCTTTACTTCGACGTCGGGCATTATTCCTCCGTTCGCTAGAACAGTCCTGCCTTTCAGCGTCTTGAACTCTTTCCGGCTGAATGTCTCCGTGTTTAAGAAAACTCCCGTCTTGTTCTCCTGAAAATAATCCTTGCTCTGAATCCACCTGCCCGACGGAGTGAAATATCTCGCGACCGTAATTTTAAGTTTTGAATCGAAATCCAAATCCTTTATGTTCTGAACTAACCCCTTGCCGAATGATTTTACTCCGACAATAACGCCGCGGTCCAAATCCTGAACCGCACCCGCGAGTATCTCCGATGCCGATGCCGTGCCCTGATTAATCAAAACAGCGACAGGTATGTTTGGTCCGATTAAAGGCTCTTCCTTAGAAAAATATTTTACCTCGGAATCTTTTCTGAAACTCTTAGTCGTCAGAAGAAGATTGTTCTTTTCTATTATCTTGTTCAATATTCCGACCGACGCGTTCAGATAGCCGCCGCCGTTGTTCCTTAAATCGATAATCAGACCGTTAATTTCTTTTTCCGATTTCAAAGTTCGTATGCAATTCTCGAATTCCCTGTCGGAGTTAGTCCCGAACCTGTCGAGTTTAATGTACGCTATGTTCGTTCCACTTCCTTTAAGAAATCCGTAATACGATATGTCCTTGATTATTATCTCCTGCCTCGTCAGTTGGAAATCAATTGCTTCGCCGTCGCGCTCGACTGTAATCGTCAGTTTCGTGCCGACCTCGCCTCTTACTTTTTTTCTAATCTGCTCCTGCGCGGTCCCCGTAACGCTGACGCCGTCGATAGCCGTAATGACGTCGCCGACGCGCAGTCCCTTCCTCGACGCCTCGTAACCGTTCATCACGTCCGAAATTACTATCAACGAATCCCTGTACGTAATCGTTACCCCGATTCCTCCGTATTTACCCGTCGTTATCAGGTCGAGCGATTCTCTGTCGTTCTCGCCGTAAAAAACCGTGTACGGGTCAAGCGCGCCGAGCATCCCGTTTATTCCCGTCTCGAAAAACTTGTCCGAATTTATCCTGTCAACGTAGTTTAGCAGTATCTCCTTGTACACGTCGCCGAATATTTCCATGTTCTTGTTTATCCTGTCGTAAACGTCATCCTTTATCTGCGCCTCCGCGCTTATGCAGAATAACACCGCTAACAGAAAAACAAAAAACGCTTTCCTCATCGCTTCATTTATGCTTTTAACTCTATGCATTTTTAACCCTCTTCCTTATTATGTTTAAAATTTCTTCCTGTATATCCCCGACAGGCTTGCGCCCGTCTATTCTCTTGAACCGCTTGTTTTCCTTTGAAGCGAGTTCCCTGTATCCGCCTATAACCTTGTTGAAATAATTAAGTTTCTTCTGCTCCATCCTGTCCTTCGACTTTCTCGCCGCTTTCCGCCTCGCCGCCGATTCCTTCATATCGATGTCAATGAAAAACGTGAGGTCGGGACTGAGTCCGCCCGCCGCCGTCTTGTTTATGCCGAGTATCGTCTTTAGTTCCACCTGCCCGCCGTAACCCTGATACGCCGTCGAAGAATCGTAATACCTGTCGCATATAACGAAATAACCCTTTCGCAAATGCGGCTTGATGACCTCTTCCGTCAACTGCTGCCTCGACGCGGAGAAAAGCAGGAACTCCGTGAGCGAAAACATTCCGGAGTGATTCTTGTCCAGAAGAATGTCCCGTATCTTCTCTGAAATCTTCGTGCCGCCCGGCTCGCGTACGAGTATGACTTTTCTCCCGCGCTTCTTCAGGTAGTTGTAAAGCAGTTTCGCCTGTGTGGATTTTCCGCTTAAGTCAATTCCTTCGAACGTAATGAACATTTATAAGTTGTATATATTTATGTGTAATTGTAATGTGTAATTGTAATATGTAATTGTAAAATAAGAAAACAGAAAGCCAATTTCAAAATATGAAATTCCTACGATATGTTAACTACTATAAATAAGGAAAAACTTTTTTGTGCCTGTCAGTTGGAAACATAAATTGAGAATCAATCCCGACAAGTCG
>DATMXZ010000050.1:0-8801 GCA_035561235.1 Ignavibacteria bacterium | reverse complement strand
AGCAATATAGATTTGAAGAATCCACGAACACAATTTTGACACAAACAATCCATGACTATGATCTTCCCCCGATATATCGGGCAAAACAAAGGGTGTAATAATGTAGTTAATTAGTTAATGACATTTTTAGATTCAAAGTCTGAAGGGGATGATTATTGCTATCCTGCATTAAGATGCAAGTCATTCATCACGCCTGCCACGTAATGCAATTAAGGACACCGCCGACTTTTGAAATTCTCATTAAATATTTTGATATGACCCTGACCACTTCTGTGCCGTTGAGGTTGTTATTCAAAATATCATACGCCTCGTCATCTGTCTCCAGACAATAATCCGGAAAGTACAGCACATCCTCGCATAGAAGGAAATTAATATGATTCCCCGTTGCGCTCTGTACATTTGCTCCGCTTCCAGTATCTTCGGGTATCTCATTGATAAGCGATATAATTTTATAATCAGGAAAGTTTGCTTCAAGAATCGTTCGAATCTTATCGCAATATTTCTTTCCCCTAACCACTTGTAAAGAGTAAGTTTATTGTATTATAAAATTTCGCAAATTTTATTATAATCAGTTTAACTACAACGGAGGTTCATTATGGAAATCACGCTCAATCACATTAGAGTCGGAGTTGAAAACGCGTTGCCGTTCGCGGGCGCGGAGGAATTCGAAGCCGCAAAATCAAATGCCGTAAAGGCGTACAACGAATTGCTTAACGTATCGGGAGCGGGCAATGATTTTCTCGGATGGCTCGACCTTCCATCGGACATATCAAAAAAACTTATAGGAGAGATAGAAGAAACCGCTTATTATCTTCGCAGAAAATCGGACGTAATAGTAGTAGCCGGAATCGGGGGGTCGTACCTCGGGTCGCGCGCGGTAATCGAAGCGCTTCAGGACAGTTTTAAATTCCTTTACAAGAAGAAACGCAGATATCCGATGATAGTGTTCGCCGGTCAGAACATCAGCGAAGATTATCACGCAGAACTGATTAACGCTCTCGACAGGCTGAAATATTCCGTAATTGTAATTTCGAAATCGGGCACGACCACGGAACCGGCCATAGCGTTCAGGCTTCTAAGGGCTAACCTCATAAAAAAATACGGACACGAAGTCGCGGCGTCGCGAATCGTAGCGGTGACTGACGGCTCGAAAGGCGCTTTGAAATCTCTCGCTGACAAGGAAAGGTACAGAACGTTTGTCATTCCCGACGACGTCGGCGGAAGATATTCCGTCGTGTCGCCCGCAGGGCTTCTTCCGATAGCCTGCGCGGGATTTGACATAAAACAGTTCGTTAAAGGCGCCGAAGAAATGGAGACCGCACTCAAGGGACACGATAAACCCGAAGATAATCCTGCATTGCTTTACGCCGCGATGAGAAATCTACTTTATCAAAAGGGCAAGGCGATTGAAATGCTCGTGAGTTTTAATCCTTCGCTCGCCTATTTCATCGAATGGTGGAAGCAGTTGTTCGGCGAGAGCGAAGGAAAAGAAAACAAGGGCATCTTTCCCGCAGGCGCGGTGTATTCAACCGACCTGCACTCGCTCGGACAGTTCGTACAGGAAGGCGCGAGAAATTTATTTGAAACATTTCTATGGATTGAAAAGCCGAAAGAAAGCCTCGCGGTACCCGCTGAGAAATCAAATCAGGACGGGCTTGACTACATCGCCGGAAAAAGCCTGAATTACGTTAACGAGAAGGCGATGCTCGGCACCATAAAAGCCCACAAGGACGGAGGCGTTCCCTGCATTACAATCTCCGCGCCCGAACTCAGGGAAAAATATCTCGGCGCTTTGATGTACTTTTTTGAATTCTCCTGCGCAATCAGCGCGTACATGCTCGGTGTGAATCCATTTAACCAGCCGGGTGTCGAAGCGTACAAGAAAAACATGTTCAACCTGCTTGGAAAATAAAGCATAATATAAGATGAAAAAATTTATTCTGTTTCTGTTCGTGTTTATGCTCGCCGCGCTTAAAGCCGACGCGCAGTTGTTTACGGCTGAAGAACTCGAAGTGCTGAAACTGCAGGACGAGAGAACCGCGGGACAAAACAACGAACTTCAGACATACCTCAATTCGTTCAACAACGCCGTAGTTATCAGAACTCTCATAGCGATGGGCAATATCGGAGACACGAAGTTCGTGATTCCAATCACGGAAAAACTTCTTTCCGCGAACAATCCCGAGATAAGAACAGCCGCCGCATTCGCGCTCGGACTGATTCCCTGCGACGATTCACGGAACGGACTTCTGGAGGCGATGAAATCCGAGACCGAACAGGAGGTTCTCGCTCAGGTAGTTAAATCTCTCGGCTCGATTGGAAACGAGGATGACCTTGCCGCGCTTTGCGGGATTTATCCCGTAACCGGAAAGGTTAGTTCCGCTTATGCGTATTCACTTGCGAGGTTCGCAAGAAGAAACATAAAGAACAGCGCGTCAGTGGAAAAAATAAAATCCTTGCTGAAAACAAACGACGCCGAAACGATAAGAATGTGCGCTCACGCTTTTCTTTACACGAGAAACAGAGATTTGCTTCTCGGCGCGAAGGACGAATTGCTTAAACTGACGAAGTCTTCCGACGCAGATACACGAAGCAGGGCGTTTACTTCATTCGGAAACACCGCGGATAAAACCGACGTGAATTACCTGATGAATTCGTACGACAAAGAAGACGTCTGGCAGGTGAAACTGAGCATAATAAATTCATTCGCCGCGATTTTCAGGAACGACAATTCATTGTCTTCAAACAGGGAACTCGCGTATTTTCTGATAGATAAAGGCGAAGGCGAGGACGCTTATCTTTCGACCGCGGCATTGTCCGGACTCGCATACATATTCGGCGGGACAATCGACGCAACGCTGAAAGCGGAGATGAAACCGCGCCTGCAATGGTTCCTGATAAAAGGTAAGGCGGTTGACCTCGCGTCGATAGGCGAAGCGGTTAAGACAATCGGCGCGATATACAAAGACGAAGCGCGTGACGAATTATTGTCTCTTTACGCGCAGACGGAGGGCTATTACCTTAAGCCTTACATAATTCAGGCGTGCGGTTATTTTAATGACGCGAGCGTTTACAAAGATTTAAGAAAACTGATTACAGCGGATGTTCAGAATTACGTGAACGAGAAGAAAATCACCGAGGGCGATATGATTGCGGGAAAAGAATTGATTCCGATATACAGGGCTTTCGTTGAAACGCTTGACGCGTTAAAAGGAAGAGCGGATGACGCGGACAAGGAAACAATGAGGTTGATATTCATTGAATTCGCAGGTTCCAAAGACCCGTCAATCGTAGATGTCTGCATCAACGCTTTGAATCAGCCGATGTACGAAAGCAAGAAGGGCGAACTGAAAATTTCGCTGAGCATCGATTACCAGAGTCTCGAATATCCGAAAGATAAAGAGACGATGAAATTGTTCATACGGGAATTCGCTACGCTGAACGCGGAAAACTGCGTGCCGCTTCTCGAGGGCAATCTCGCCATCGACGATTACGAAATTTGCAGGGAGTCGGCAGACGCGCTTATGACGATAACAAAGAAGGCTTATACTTTTAACGCTAAGCGAAAGAGTTTTTTCGACGCTGACAAACTGAACGAACTTTATAAAAAGCAAACCGCGATAATACATACGAGCCGCGGGGACATCGTTTTGAAATTATTCCCGTACAATTCCCCGCTAACTGTTTTAAATTTTGTCTCTCTTGCGGAGAAGGGATTTTTCAATAATACAATGTTTCACCGCGTCGTTCCCGGTTTCGTTATACAGGGCGGCGACCCGCTCAATAACGGCTGGGGCGGGTCTGAGTACTCGATACGCTCGGAGTTCATTCCGATGAGTTTCGAGAGAGGCGTTCTGGGAATGGCTTCGGAAGGAAAGGATACAGAAGGCAGCCAGTTTTTCATAATGCACGCGCCTTTCTATCACCTTGATAATTTATATACAATTTTCGGGGAGGTGACTTCGGGAATGGACGTCGTCGATAAGATTTATACGGACGATTTCGTAAAGAGCGTGAACATACTAATGCAGTAGATGTTTTATAATGGCACTGCAAATGCGCGTTTAAATCATTAATTTTATTGAAACTAATGATGCGCAAAAAGCGTTTTATTTATTGAATAACATTAAAACTAAGGAGTGTAACATGATATCAAAGAAACTTCAAGACGCAATAAATTCACAGATTAACAAGGAATTGTATTCCGCTTATTTTTACCTTGCGATGTCGGCATACTGCAAGACAAAAGACCTCGACGGTTTCGCGAACTTTTTTTACGTGCAGTATCAGGAAGAAACATTTCACGCGATGAAATTCTATAACTACCTGCTCGACAGGGGCGGCGACGTCGTGCTCACGAAAATCGATACGCCTCCGGCAGACTTCAAGTCGCCGCTCGACGTTTTCGAAAAAACTCTCGAGCACGAGCAGTTCGTGACAAAATCAATTAACGATTTGCTCGACCTTTCAATAAAAGAAAACGACCACGCTTCGGCGAGTTTTCTGAAGTGGTACGTTGACGAGCAGGTTGAAGAAGAGGCGACAGTGTCAAGGCTCGTGAACAGGATGAAACTTGTAGGCGATAATGTCGGCGGGCTTTTCATAGTTGACAGCGAACTCAAGGCAAGAGTATTCACGCCTCCGGTCGCGTAACACAAAGAAACAAGCGGGAAAATTTTATACTGCTAAGAAACGGATATTTAAAGGCTTCCAACGAAGCCTTTTTTATTTTACGGAAAGTTTGACACTTAACCTGATGCGATCTTATAGTTCTTAATTCAGCATTTAAAATTTAAAATTGCTCTTAAAACTGCCTTTTAAAATAATTCCTCCCTTAATATCTTAAACACAACCAAAAACAATCTATGCACATTATTGACTGGACTATAGTCGTCGTATATTTCATCATCAATCTACTAATCGGATTTTACTACTACAAGAAAGCGGGCGGCAACACGGAAAATTTTTTCCTGTCGGGAAGAAAGATGACGTGGTGGCTCGCGGGGCTTTCGATGGTCGCTACGACGTTCGCCGCGGATACGCCTCTCGCGGTTACGGAACTTGTCGGGCAAAGCGGCATCGCGGGCAACTGGCTCTGGTGGAACATGATGTTCGGCGGAATGCTGACAGTATTCTTCTTCGCCCGTTTATGGCGGCGCGCGAACATACTGACCGACGTCGAGTTCATCGAACTCCGTTATTCGGGAAAGGCGGCTTCATTTCTCCGCGGGTTCAAGGCGATATACCTCGGCATATTCATGAACATAATAATAATGGGCTGGGTTAACCTTGCTCTCGGCAAAATACTCAAGGGAATGTTTCCGCAGCAGGTCAATGACGGCAACGTGATGTTTTTCATTCTCGCGATAATGATTATAACCGCTGTTATATCGGCGATGGCGGGGCTGTGGGGCGTAGCGGTTACGGACGCTTTTCAGTTCGTAATAAAGATGACGGGTTGTATAATACTCGCAATCATAGTCGTAAATTCGCCTCAGGTCGGCGGCATAGAAGGTCTTCAGGCTAAACTTCCCGACTGGGCGCTGAAGTTCACACCGCAGATTGGCGAAAGCACTTCGGGCGCGACGGGCACTGGCGGATTTTTCATGATGACGTTCACGACTTTCCTTGCGTACATTGGCGTTCAATGGTGGGCGAGTTGGTATCCGGGCGCGGAACCGGGCGGCGGCGGATACGTCGCGCAGAGAATGATGTCGGCAAAGAACGAGAAACATTCGCTTCTCGCGACTTTGTTCTTTCAGGTCGCGCATTACACTCTTCGTCCGTGGCCGTGGATAATAGTCGCGCTTTCGGCTCTTGTTCTTTATCCCGATTTGCCCGCGGCGGACAAGGGGCTTGGCTACGTAAAGGCGATGAATGATTTTCTTCCCGTCGGACTGAAAGGGTTGTTGCTCGCCACGTTCTTCGCGGCGTCAATGTCCACAATCGCGACGCACCTTAACTGGGGAACGTCATACTTCATAAATGATTTTTACAAGAGATTCATAAAGCCGAATGAAACCGACAAGCATTATGTTTCCGCGTCGAGATGGATGACGATAGTCTTCATGATAGTAGCGGTGCTTGTAACTAATTTCATGTCAACGATTTCGGGCGTTTGGTCCTTCGTTTTAGAATGCGGAGCGGGGCTCGGACTCGTGCTTATTCTCAGATGGTTCTGGTGGCGCGTGAACGCTATCAGCGAAATAGTGGCGACCGTTACTCCGTTTGTTGTTTACGGCGTTCTTCATTTCGGAAATTTCGGTGTGAAGTTTCCCGAAACTCTCTACATTATCGTTCCTATAACGACTCTTGCGTGGGTCATAACGGCTTTCATAACAAAGCCGACGAACGAAGAAAGGCTGCTTGAATTCTACCGGCGGGTTCATCCGGGCGGATTCGGATGGAAAAAAATCGCCGCGAAACTTCCAGAAATCACACCCGACAGCGGATACGGCATACTTTTTCTCGACTGGTTCCTTGGCGTCGTCCTGCTTTTCTCGTTCCTGTTCGGAATCGGAAAAATTATTCTCGGCGACTATCTCACGGGATTTATTTACATAATTGCAGGATTCATCGCGGGCGCGGTAATACTCAAACACGTGGGACATCTCGGCTGGGGCGAAAATAAAAAAGAGCAGTAGTTTTACTGCTCTTTTTAAAAATATTTTTTAATTTCTTATTTCTTTGTCTGCGTAGTATCGCTCACTGATTTCAGCATGTCGAGCGCCGCTTTGTTCTGCGGGTCAATCTTAATTAGCCGTTCCAGTGATTTTACCGCTTCGTCTCTTTTTCCTGTCTGCTTGTCGAAGTTTGCCGACAGAAGAAGCGCTTCCTTGAAGTCGGGAAATATTTCCAGCGCTTTCTTCAGACTTTTTTCGGCATTCGCATTGTCACGCATACCCGAATAAGCATAGGCGAGCATCAGGTACGTGTAAGAGGAATTGGGTTCGACCCTTAGCGCCTGTTGCAGGTATTGCAAGGCCTGTTGCGGAGAGCGCCGCCCGAGCATATCTTGCGCCGCCATAATTATGCTGTTCGCTTCGCCGTTTATTATATAAGTTTTACCCGGCTGGTATTTAAATACGTCCATGAATTCAATCGGCTCTTTGTTGATACTCGTGTAGAGCGGATTCTGGTTTACCACCCTGTACCATTCTCTTAAAAAAGCGAGGTAACTCACATTATTATTTTTAAGGAATTCCATAAGGAATGTCGAGTAATTTTTGTCGTTTATTTTCGTTATCAGTTCGGGCGTGATAAGACCCGCCACGTCCACGATTTTCCTGTCACTGTAGTATCCTATTGCTCCAACGTCGTGCGTCGCAATTATGTCTTCGGGTTTAGTGTTTTCCTTAATCCACATAGCGGTCACCACCTGTCTGTCGTGAATGTAAGCGCACTGTCCGGCGTAAGTCGTTTTATTTTCGTTGTAGTTGAGGAACGAATACAAAATAATAACAGCGGAAACAAGAATCATGAAACCGTTTGCCAGGTTTTTGCTCTTGAAATATTTTCCTGCGATTATTGACATTTCCCTGAATCCCAGTCCCGAAGCGAGAATTATGAAAGGTATTGCCGGCATCAGATATCTTCCGAACCTGTGAGAGTAAGGAAGTTTGAACCAGTAAACAAAAATCAGCGCGAATACGGCAAGCACGTATAGTATGTTCGGATTATATTTTTTCTTTGCGAGGTCATACAGCATTTTAACAGCCGAGAAAATAAAGCCGACCGCGAGTATTCCGTACGCGCCTGACGTGAAGTAATCCCAGACTTCGAGTTTCAGGAATTCCGACCTGCTTTTCATTTCGGGAGAATAATATGTAAGTTTTGCAGAATACGTGTTTGGAAGCAGCGAGCCCGAAAGAACGAAATTCATTATGAAGTACAATACGACGATTGCGCCCGCGATAATTCCGATTTTTACAAAATCGTTTTTTGAAAACAGTTTTATCGTCTTGTCCGTTTTCGAAAATCTGACCGCGAAAAAATAATCGACCGCGAGAGCGCCGATGAAAGTTACTCCGTCGGGACGCCCCCAGAGAATCAGTCCGAGAAAAACCGCGAACACAGCCGTGTTTCTTTTCCTGTAGAAATACGCGGCGGCTATCAAGGTGAAAATGAACATCGTCGTTTCCATTCCCGAAACAGAGATGAAACTCATCCACTTGTCGGCGACGAATATCGCGGTGAAGAGCAGCGCGAAATAATTTTCTTTCGCGAAATCAAAACCTGAAAGTTTGTAAAAATACACGCCTGACAGAATGAAGAACAATATTCCGATAACGTAACTTATAATCATTTCGTTGTTTGAAACAACGAAGCCCGCCGCGACAAGGAACGTATAAACAGGCGATGTAGAGCCCGCCGTCGCCATCTCGTTTTTAAAGTACGAGAAACTAAAATACTGCGCGAGATTTTTCGCGAACGTAAGATGTATCCACGGATCGTCGAGAGGAAAAGAAAAATAACCGTTTACGGATTTCGCCACCGCGAGGTAATAGTACGCCAGCGCGAAGGCGATAACCGAAATTGACGCGTATATAATTGTTTTGAATTTTTTGTCAGGCTCAAAAGGAAGTTCGAAATTAATTATCTCCGCCTGTTTCTTTTGTTCGTGCGCTCGTTTTTTGCTCATCAGTAAATTATTATTAAAATGGAAGATTCAAAATAATTATTTAAACCTGCAATTTCAATTTCGATAGATATGAAAGGAAAGGATTAAGTCTACCCGGTTTTTCAGGGCATAAAAAAAGCGCCGGATTTGTTATCCCGGCGCTTTTAATTAAGTAAAGGGT